>CALZDK010000022.1 GCA_945637645.1 uncultured Prevotella sp. | reverse complement strand
CTCATCATTGAATAGAGTATGTTGGAAACGCAGAAGAGGATACAGGTGAGGCTGAGGTGGTCTCCAATAAGCCAGATGTTTGTTCCCCATTCAATGATAGGGTCGTAGGTGGAGAGGTCGCTAATCCAGAGGAAACTCTCGCCACGGAGCTGGATGGCATTGGGCACGAAGTTGAACATTGCCACCCAGATAGGGAACTGGATGAGCATAGGCAGACATCCGCCGAGAGGGCTGACACCGTATTTCGAATAGAGTGCCATCATAGCCTGCTGCTTCTGCATTTGGTCCTCAGGCTTGTTGTACTGTTTTGTGGCTTCCTCAATTTTTGGCTTGAGCACGCGCATCTTGGCAGAACTCATGTAGCTCTTTTTCACCAACGGATAGGTGATGACCTTGAGGAGCAGTGTTATTAGTATGAGCACTATGCCCATGTTGAAGCCCCAAGAGGTGAGCCAGTCGAACACGTAGATGGTGAACCAACGGTTGATGAGCCTTACGATAGGCCAACCGAGATAGACGAGCTGCTGCATGTCGAGGTCCTTGTCGAACGAGCACTCGCTGTCAACGTCTTTAAGCACCTGGAAGTCGTTTGGACCGAAGTAGAATTCCATTTCGGTGGGTGTGGCTCCCGTAGGGTCGAAAGCTGTCTTGAACTTTGCCTGATACTGTTTCAGATAACCAGAACCCTTCTCCAATGGTATGCTTGAAAGCTGTGAGTTTGCTGCGATGTCGTCCTTTGTTATGAGTACAGAACTGAAGAACTGGTCTTTGAAAGCCAGCCAGTCGAGTGCTTTCTCCATTGGCTCATCAACGACTTTATCTGTCTCGCTGAGATAGTCGGAGTCGTCGTCCTTCTCCTTGTAGGTGAGGGTGGCATAGCGGCTTTCGAAGGTGAAACCCTTCTCCTGCTGGCGGCATTTTCCTGTCCACTCTATATCCACCTGTCGGTAGTTTGGTGCGAAAATGCCGTTGAGGCCTTTTGTCTGCATAGAGAGGTGGAGCAGGTAGTTCTCGCCGAGTCGGTAATTGAGCGTCAGTTCACCGCCGTTGGCAGCCTTTGCCGTGAGGGTAAGGGTGGAGTCGGTGGCGTTTGACGGCTCGAAGAAGAGGTCGGCAGTGATGATGTTTGTCTGCTTTCCTGCAAGCATGAAGTTAAGGCTCTGATCATTGTCGGCGAAGAGGGTGAGGTTTTCCTCGCCACTCTTGTCCTTGAATCCGATCAGTTTTGCCGCAGCCACATAGCCGCCTTTAGTGTTTACCTTCAGCTCCATCTTTTTGTTCTTGAGCGTGAGCTGCCTGTTCTTGCCTTGGAGAGCTGGGAAGAAGAGCTGGGTGGAATCGGAAACTGCGGCTTCGGCCTGTACCTTCTTGGCTGCAGCCTTTGCCATCTGTTCACGTTCTGCCTTCTCCTTCAGCACGTTCTCGATAGAGTCTTGCTTTCGCTGAGCGTTTATCTGTTCTTCCGAGGGCTGGTTGTACCACGAGAATCCGAAGAGTACGAGGCCCATCAGGATGAATCCGATAATAGTGTTCTTGTTCATGTCTTTTTTTTATGTTACTATTTCTTGTTTTCTATAGCTGTCTTTATGAAGTCTAAGAAAAGTGGGTGAGGGTGGAGCACAGTGCTCTGGTATTCAGGGTGGAACTGTGTGCCGATGAACCATTTCATGCCTGGTATCTCTACAATCTCCACGAGGTCGCTCTCTGGGTTGCGGCCCACGCACTGCATGCCGTGACGCTCATATTCGGTTATAAACCTGTTGTTGAACTCATAGCGGTGGCGATGGCGTTCCTGTATGTGCTCCTGCTTGTAGATGTCGAGGACTCTCGACCCTTGGCGCAGTGTGCACTCGTAGGCACCGAGGCGCATGGTTCCTCCCATGTTGGTGATGTCCTTCTGCTCCTCCATGATGTCGATGACGTTGTGTGGAGTCTTTTCGTCCATCTCGCGGCTGTTGGCATCGGCATATCCGAGAACGTTGCGTGCGAACTCAATCACCATCATCTGCATTCCAAGACAGATGCCAAATGTCGGGATGTCGTGGGTGCGGGTGTATTTTATTGCCGTTATCTTACCTTCTATGCCTCGCTGTCCGAATCCGGGGCAGATGACCACACCGTCGAGTCCTTTGAGCAGTTCCTCCACGTTGCTCTCGTCGAGGTTCTCGGAGTTGACGAATGTCAGCACTGTCTTGTGGTCGTTGTATGTTCCAGCCTGAGAGAGGCTCTCACGGATGCTCTTGTAGGCATCCTGGAGGTCGTATTTCCCGACCAGTCCGATGACCACCTCTTCCGTGGCGTTTTTCCTGCGTTCGAGGAAGTTTCTCCATGGGCCGAGGCTTGGTGTCTCGCCTATCGGCATGTTGAGCTTTCTCAGTAGTGCAGTGTCGAGACCTTGGTTTTGCATGTTCACCGGAACCTCATAGATTGACGGCAGGTCTTCACTCTGTACCACGCAGTCGATATCCACGTTGCAGAACGAAGCCACTTTCTTTAGTATTCCCTCGTCGAGGTGTTTCTCGGTGCGGAGCACGAGGATGTCAGGCTGTATTCCCTGACTCTGTAGCTCCTTCACAGAGTGCTGTGTGGGTTTTGTCTTCAGCTCTCCCGCCGCCTTGAGGTATGGTATATATGTGAGATGTACGCAGACTGCGTTTTTCCCAAGTTCCCATTTCATTTGTCTTATGGCTTCGAGGAACGGGGCGCTTTCTATGTCGCCGATGGTTCCTCCTATCTCGGTGATGACGAAGTCGTAGTGGTTCTTCTCGCCAAGATACTTAATGTTGCGCTTTATCTCGTTGGTGATGTGTGGCACCACCTGTATTGTCTTACCGAGATAGTCACCCCTGCGCTCCTTATCGATTACCGCCTTGTAGATTCTTCCTGTGGTCAGCGAGTTCGCCTTTGTGGTCTGTATGCCAGTGAAGCGCTCGTAGTGGCCGAGGTCGAGATCCGTTTCCATACCGTCAACCGTGACGTAGCACTCTCCGTGCTCGTATGGGTTGAGTGTACCAGGGTCGATGTTAATGTAGGGGTCGAACTTCTGTATAGTGATGTTGTAACCCCTTGCTTGCAGCAATTTGCCTATTGATGACGAAATGATGCCTTTTCCAAGCGATGATACCACACCGCCGGTGACGAAAATGTACTTAGTGTCTGCCACGTTGTTTTTATTTTAAGTGTTTATATTGTGTCGTGTTCAATTACAAGGCGCAAAGTTACTAAAAAAAATCGAATGGAGCAAAGTAAAATGGATATTATCTCTTTTCGTTGTTAAAAATTCAATAAATTGGCTAAAACTCAGATAATTTTCGTAACTTTGCAGCCAATTCTCAACATTAAGCAAATGATTTTGAAACACATATTGGTTGTGCTATGCCTCACCTTCTCCCTAACGGCATCTGCGCAGCGACAGAAAACACATAAGAAGGAAGTTAGCACGGTGGTAGAGGCATATATCGACTCTCTTGCGAAGAGCAAGCTGAGAATCGACACTCTCGCCACGGTGGGAAGGCGCACCTCGGAGGATCAGCTCTACAGGCTTTTTATTCCACTGACTTTCTACCACTCCACGGCAAGGAAGGCTCTCGCCATCGACGATAGCCAATGGAAGAACGACGAGGTGGACGAGGCTGTAAACGAGACCATGCTACACGTTTATCTCAACCGGCCTGACCTCGTATCCGTGACTGAGAGGGACTTGAAGAAGGCAGGCGGAATACGTGAGGACTTCGACAAGACCGTGAAGCCTAAGGTGGACCTTGCCGAACATGTGAAACCGTTGCCCGACGAGGTTGAAGACATTCCAGTGGGAGTGATGATACGCAAGCCAAACTTCTGGACTCTCAGTGGAGACGGAAACCTGCAGTTTCTTCAGAACTATGTGTCGGGAAACTGGTATAAGGGCGGGGAAAGCAACTACTCTATGGTTGGTGGACTGACCTTCAGGGCTATATACAACAACAAAAGCAAGCTGAAGGTTGACAACACTCTCGAACTGAAACTCGGATTCCAGACTTCTAAAGCCGACACCCTGCACAAGTTCAAGACCAACAACGACCTTATCCGATATACAGGAAAAATAGGTCTGCAGGCGACAAAAGGGTGGTACTATACGCTCCAACTCCTTGCCTACACGCAGTTCACACGCGGCTACAAGAGCAACGACAGCTTCGTGTATTCCGACTTCATGTCGCCGCTTAATATCAATGTCGGTCTTGGTATGGACTACGCTGTGAACACTCTCAATGGCAGACTGAAAGGCAACGTGAACCTCTCGCCTTTGTCTTTCAACTTCCGATATGTGGGCAGGAAAAGCCTCGCTGCCAACTATGGAATAAAAGGAGACCATCAGACCATGGAGGACTTCGGTTCGCAGCTCACCACCGATCTCACCTGGGTGTTTTCCGACATAGTGAGATGGAAGACACGCCTCTATGCCTACACGACATATAAGCGCACGGAGATAGAGTGGGAGAACACCGTGGCACTGCAGGTGAGCAAATATATCAGCGCCAACATCTTCGTCTATCCACGTTTCGACGACTCCACACAGCGTGACGAAGACCTCGGCTACTGGCAGTTCAAGGAATATTGTTCGTTAGGATTTGCCTATTCTTTCTAAGGATTTGACTATTCTTTCTTTACACTTGTCTGCATAATCCTGTCCCTGCACTGCTCCATAAGCCATTTCGGAGTGCTTGTGGCACCACATATTCCCACGGTCTCCACACCTTCGAGCCACGACTTGTCTATTTCATCGGGACCTTCTATAAGACGGCTGTTTGGATTCACACGCCTGCACTCGTCGAATAGCACTCGACCGTTGCTGCTCTTATGCCCGCAAACAAAAAGCACAAGATTGTGTTTCGCTGCGAAGCAACTCACGTTTGGCATTCTGTTTGCCACTTGTCGGCAAATGGTGTCGAAGCTCTTGAATGTTGCAGAAGGCGAGATGTGAGATTGGATATAATCTATTATGCGGTGAAACTCGTCGAGCGACTTTGTAGTCTGTGAGTAAAGGTAGATATCGCGAGAGAAATCGAGCGACATCACATCCTCAAAATGCGCTATCACTATTGCGCTGCCCTTTGTCTGTCCAACGAGTCCCAATACCTCAGCGTGTCCAGGCTTGCCGAAAATTACTATCTGAGCGTCAGGACAAGTCTCGTATTGCTTCAGTATTCGGCGTTGCAGTTGTAGAACCACAGGACAAGTGGCATCGATAATCTCTATGTTGTTGTTCTTTGCAAGTTCGTAGGTCGCGGGGGGCTCGCCGTGGGCACGTAGCAGCACCTTAGCGTCGTGCAGCTTTGCCAACTCATCATGGTTGATGGTGACAAGCCCCATTTGTTTCAGGCGCTCACACTCCATCCCGTTGTGCACAATGTCGCCCAGACAATAGAGTTTTGAGCCCTTTGCCAGCTCTTCCTCCGCTTTTTTGATGGCAGTGGTCACACCGAAGCAGAATCCACTGCCATCGTCTATCTCAATTTTCAGCATTGTCCTTATTTCTTGAAATAAAAATCGAGCAGTTCGCCGGCAGCGGCAAAACTGGTTTTCTCACCTGCGAGAACCGATTGTTCAGCATTCTTCAGCATTGCCTTAATGTCTGCATTGTGGTAGAAACTGTTTCGGAGTTGCTCGTTTATTGTCTCATACATCCAGTATTTGCTCTGCTCGTTGCGGCGATACTGGAAATATCCGTTATGCTTCACGAAATCTACATACTCGTAGATCATGTCCCACACCTCTTTCACTCCAGTGCCGTAGAATCCGCTGTAGCACAACACCTTCGGAAGCCAACCACTCTCAGGCTTGGGGAAGAAATGGAGGGCGTTGCGGAAATTTGTCGCTGCCATCTGGCAGCGCTCAACGTTCTCGCCGTCACACTTGTTGATGACTATTCCGTCACTTATCTCCATTATGCCTCGCTTTATTCCCTGCAGCTCGTCGCCTGTTCCCGCCACCTGAATGAGCAGGAAGAAATCCACCATGGAGTGGCATGCCGTCTCGCTTTGTCCAACGCCTACTGTCTCAACGAAAATCTTGTCGTATCCGGCTGCCTCGCAAAGTATTATGGTCTCGCGCGTCTTACGTGCCACACCGCCGAGAGAACCTGCCGATGGGCTGGGACGTATGAACGACTTCGGGTGCTGTGAGAGTTTCTCCATTCTTGTCTTGTCTCCGAGTATCGAGCCCTTTGAGCGTTCTGAACTTGGGTCGATAGCGAGCACTGCTAACTTGCCGCCGTGCTCTTCAAGCACATGAGTGCCGAAAACGTCTATAGATGTTGATTTTCCTGCTCCAGGTACGCCGCTGATGCCAATGCGTATGGAGTTGCCGCTGTAGGGCAGGCACTTCTCTATCACCTCCTGTGCCTTTGCCTGGTGGTCGGGATTTACGCTCTCTATGAGTGTAACGGCCTGGCTAAGAATTGTGACATCGCCCTTCACTATGCCTTCCACCATGTCGGCTACAGACAGTTCGCGTCGACGGAACCTCATGCGTTTCAGGTATGGGTTTACTATCGACTGCTGCGAAACACCGCTGTTCACTGTCAGTCCTTTGTATTCCTCGCTGTTTTCAGGATGTATCATAACGGTTAGTTTTTCTTTGTTACTTTTATTTCTATCTTGGGATTTTTCGGGTCGTTGGTAATCATGAGTATTCGTGGGCGTGTGCGGGCTTTCTGGTAGGCCTCGCGCTCCACGGTGACTTTCAGCGTGGTTCTCTCCAATGGTTTCAGAGTGCGTTTTCCAAGGGTAAGTTTCAAAGCCTTGGAATACATGTGGAGAGAGGATATTTGCAGGTTGGTCTTTCCGTTGTTCACTATCTCCACCTTTTCCGTAACCTTGTCCTTTTGGCTGAAGTCAACAGTAATGTCGTTTTTCGACAGAGAGATTACAGGTGCGTTGAGTCTCTCGAAGTCCGACATCTGTGCAAACTGAGGCAGCAATACGGCAGAGACGGTCATCTCGTTGTCGTTGCTCACCTTCTCTCCCAGCTTGTTTGCAAGATAAATGGATGTCTCCGTTACGCCATAGTCGTGCAGCTTGTTGGAGTTAAGCCTCACTGTAATCTTTCCTTGGTGGTCAGGTCTGAGATACTGCACTGACGATGTCGCCTCAAGATAGGGTGGGAGGTGCATAAGATTTGGCTCAAGCACTGTCGTCCCTTCGTTTATTACGTGCAGTTCTATCTCTGGCATGTCGCCCTTGTTCACGTCGTCGAACTCAAGGTCGCGCTTGTCAATTCTGAGGTTGCCGATCTTGAATGGGAACTCTCCCGTGAAGTCTGTAACCTCCTCCACAACTATTCCCTTCATCGAGAGATAGACAGGCTTGTCCGAACCGTTGCAGTAGATGGCTGCTTCCTTGAAGAAATGTCCCAACTGACGTGCGTCGTAGGTGAGCCTTACCGTGAATTCTCCTCCACCAGCAATCTCGTCTTTTGGATAATCCGCCTTGAGGCAGCCGCAGCTAACCCTCACATCGTCTATCCTCATGTGTTTCGAACCCTTGTTTTTTATCTTGAAAGTGGCTGTGGCAGGTTTGAAATATTCCACCTTGCCACAGTCTATCTCGCCCTCCTTCACCACAAGTTTCTGTGCTTGTGCCGATGAGGCTCCAAGCATCAACATAAGTGCTATAATCGTTTTTCTGTTCATAATCATTGTCTTTTTTCTACGTTCTGCCTCCTATCTTAAAACTTCCAATTTCTCTCCTCCCGTTGTTGCCTTAAACTCAGGAGCGTAGGCGCATTGTGCAGTGCAGGTTCCTGTGTCGTAGGTACCCTCGCGTCCAATGAAATATTCTGTTTCTATGATGTGCTTTCCTTTTGCCACACGGTTGAGGAAGTAGTAGGTAGCGTTGTCCTTCGGCATGCAGTAGGCACCGTTGCGGTAGCCGCTGAGCTGCTCTATTGGTTCCATGCAGGCGGCGCGGCGGTCAATAACCTCAACGAAGTCGAGGTCACGTTTTGCCTCAATGGTGATGCGCACCTTTATTCTTGAGCCCACCTTCATTCCTTCGGCAGGAGATTCTATCTCACGTTTAATGACCAAGCCCTCGCCACTGTCGGCAATGGCTGTGGCATCTTGCATGAACTGTGCATATACTGCTCCCCACGACGTGCCTTGTGAAGTCTTCTCCGCTTTCAGTTGCTTTTCCTTGGCATAGTTCTGAGTGGTTTTCTGATAGCCCATTCCGGCTGTTGCCTTTGGCAAGGCAAGCGGCTTGTTGTCTATCGTGATGGTTGTCTGCTCTTGCTTGCCAAGAGCCGTGCTGTTGCCAAGCATGAAGGCGTTTATGGCGTCGATGCTGTTCACCGGAGTGTCCCAAGTCTGTGTGCGTTTCTGTTGCAGCAGCCAGCGTTGCATCTCAATTATGTCAGCCTTGTTGCCACCCAATCTCCACAGAGCTTCTATTGCAGCCGTCTGTGTGGGTATCTTGTAGTCGCGCCATGTTGACGTAGCCCTGTAAGAGTCGAAGTATCTTCCGTCCGCCTCTGTGCTCACGGTGTGCTCCACTATGCTCTTCAGGTATGTCTTTGCCGTGCGTGTGTCGCCGTAGTGGTTGAGCACAATGGCCGACATTGCCTTGACATACATCGACATTGTGGTAGATTCCTTCTTCAATAGTGGCAGGAGGAAGTCGGTGTTGGCCTGTGCCGTTTTCGTCAGCTTGCGGTTGAGAATGGCATTGGTGTATAGATATTCCAAAGCCTGTGTGCCTGGAAAAAAGAGATTCTTCTTGTCGGTCTTCTTCATTTCCCTCACCATGTCCGCCGTCTCCTTGTCGAGATATGACATTGCCTTGTCGAGCATTTCGTTTGCCTCGGTAGCAGAGGTCATTGTAGCCATTCGTGCAAGCATGGTGGCTATGCCTTGCGTCATCCACCTGCTTCCGGTCATTCCTTGCCACCAACTCCACGATCCGTCGCTGTTCTGCAGTTTATGCAGTTTGTCGAGTGCCGATGATAGTCGTGCCTCCATAGCGTTCTCGTCGAAGAGCATTGCAAGGGCATATTTCTGTTCTGTTTCTGTCTCCGCCTCGTTCACCCACGGTGTTTCACTCAGTACGATGTCTTTCAACTCAAGGTTCTTGCTGAGGTTGCTGACGAGTGATCCTTCTCCAGCCTTCTCGTTTTTCCAGAGACGGAAAGTCTTCATCACGTCAGGGTTCTGCTTGGCTATCTGTCGTGCCAGCGCGTTGGAGTAGAGCGATGCTGCTTGGTCAATGGCGTTGTTGTCGCGGGGCTGTGCCATCTGTGGCAGTGCCTGTATCATGAGCCATGCCGGATTGTTTGTGTATTCCACTGTCAACCGGCTTGTCTCGTCCTTCACGTCGAAGAGTTTCTGAAGGTTCACTGTGGTTGTCTCAGGCTTTGTCTGTGTGAATGTCTTTGTCACAGTCACGAGTTCCTTCTCTGGCAGAACGGCGATGTAGTGTTGTTCTCCGTCGCTGAACGTCTTTCCGTTTGCCACCATGCGTATGATGAGCAGCGGATAGTGGTCGTCGGCGGTGAAATCGAAGGCTGCCACAGTGGTTTTGTCAACAGCCACTCTGAATGGAGTGCTTTTTGTCCTGACCACTTTTTCCGTCTCTGGGTCTATGATGTCCATGCGTATGGTTCCCTCAATATCCTTGTTTCCGGTGTTGAAGATTCTTGCCGTAAGTTGTGTCTTGTCGCCAGTGCGTAGGAATCGTGGGAGATTTGGTTGCACCATCACTTCTTTCTGTGCCACTGTCTCACCCTCAATGTAGCCTGTCATCATGTCAGTGGTGTTTGCCACTCCCATCATGCGCCATGAAGTAAGTGTTTCGGGCAGTGTGAACTTTAGACTCACTGTGCCGTTGTGGTCGGTTGTCAGCTGTGGGTAGAAGAAAGCTGTCTCGCTCATGTTTTCGCGGATGTTCTCGTCCTGGGGCGTTGAGTCGTCGTAGGCTTTTTCTTCAGCCATTGCGTTTTCATTCTCTTCAGCCTCTTCTGTTGATTTTGTTTCCACTGCCGCTGGCATTGCAAAATCCTCCGCTCCTTCTGTCACTTTGGATTTCGACATCATTATTTTCCCCGATGCGGATTCTCTAAAAGATTCTTTTCGCCGTGCTGAGTAGAACGAGGATCTACTGAACATCGAGTCGTAGAAACGGCTGAACTCAAAGGCGTGTGTCGCGAATTTGTTGTAGTTCATGGCAAGATAGGATGCAGTGCTGAAGCTTCGTCCGCTTTCCCACGAGAGGTGTGCTATCGGGATGATACGGCTTATGTCGAGCGACCACTGGTGATTTGCAATCTGGTCGAGCGACTTGTCGTACATTGTTGCCATCAGACGTGCGTCGGCAGGTTTTCCGTCGGGCTTTGTTATGTTGAGTTGCCATGTCTCCTCCTGACCGGGAAGCAACCTGTCGCGGAAAGTAGTCCACTTCAGTGTAAGGCGCTTGTCGGGTTTCGGACGAGCTATTTTTGTGGAGTATTTGTGCATCTTGCCGTCCTTCACCCATGCGAATGTTACGGTGAGTCCGTTGCCGTATTCCTTCTTGTAGTGCAGTTTGCGGTTGAGCAAGGCATTCTTCTTTTCCACCGATCCTTGTTCTATCACCTTGTCGTTTGCCACAAGGCTGTAAACCATGTGAATGTCGTCCGACGAACCTGCCTGTATGGTCACTTCTCCATTGTCGGGAAATTCCGTGGAAGAGCAGTAGAACCACTCGTCGGTCTTGGTGCAAGGCACCTTGTCGTCCAGACCGAACACTATGAACTTCTGTGTCAGAGTGTCGCTGTCGCATATTGCCGTCAGTGTATGACAGCCTGTGGCGAGCCGTTTGCCAAGGGCTATTGGTTTCATAGTCTGCCCTGTTAGCCATTCGCCGTTGTCGATGCGGAGTCTCACGTCTGTGCTCACCTCTATACCTGCTGCGTTCTTGAGGCTTACGGTAACGTTCTTCAGACTGTCGGAAAGTTCTTTCTCGCCGAGGTTGCTGCTTATTGCCGTGGTGCGTGTTCCGAGCGGCAGTGTTAGTGTTCCTATTCGTGTCTCCCCGCTGATGTCGGTAACGTCGGCTGTCAGCGTGAAGTTATAGAACATGCGTGTGGTGAGCGCTTCTTCGGGAAGTATCATCGGCAGGTCAACGTCGAAGCGTCCCTCGCCGTCGGTAATTGTCTCGCCAGTCTTCACGACCTCATTTTCACGGGTGGAGAAATCGCCGCGCCACGTCCACCACAAAGCCCTGTTGCGTGTCACCTTGTAGCTCACTCTTGCTCCCTGCACTGGCACTCCGGCGTATGACAACGCCTTGCCTTGCAGCTGCAGTGTGTCGCCGTTATGGTATGGTGAGTTGACTTTCGGGAACTCCACTTTGAATGTCGGGCGTTTGTATTCCTCAACCCTTATGGTGGTGGCTTTGCCGTCAACCATTACCAGGTAGATGCCGTTAAGTCCGCCCTCTGGCAGGATGAAGGACGTGGACACAGTGCCGTATTTGTCGGCGGTCAATGTCTTCTCCGACAGCGTCTTGTCACTGTTCGGGTCGTGGAGCGACACCTTTACCGTGCGTCCCTCGTCAGCCACGGCGGTTATCCAGTTCTCATGGCGGTAGCACACGGCTGACACGTTCACTGTTTGTCCTGGACGGTAGATGGAACGATCGGTAAACACTTCTGTTTCCACCGATTTTCCGTTGTCGTCGTTGCCGTAGTAAGCCGAATAAATAAACTGTGTCGGGGTTGCCTTGTCGGTAGAAGTGTAGGCGAAATCGTTTTGTGATGCGCGTTTCTCAAACTTGTATATGGCTTCTCCATTCTTGTCGCAATGCAGTGTCTTGCTTGTCTTACCATCCTTAATGTCGATGTTTGCCCCTGCTAAAGGTTTGCCCGAGGAACGGCTCACCACGACATATCTTGTCTGGTTGCCAGGCAGTGCCTGCTTCATGAGGAAAACATCGCTCACATGCAGCATCAGGTATCTTGACTGAGTCGTCGGCTGCGAGGTGAGTTCCACAACGTAAACGCCAATAGGCAGTCCCTCTATCACCAACGAGTCGGAGAATTTCTCGTAGTTCGGGTGATAGGCAAACTGTCTTGTTACCGTCAGTGGCTGCTGAAAGTTTCTCAGGTGCGCCCTGTGTTTCTTGAACGTTTCCGGAGTGGTGATGTTTATTCCGCTGTTGCCTTGAAGGTCGGTGGAATAGATGTTTGCCGTAACTGACTTCAGGTTCACGATGTTCTTCAGGGATACCGTCAGCGGCTTGTGTGGTATTACCGTGATGGATTCCACCGTAGCCGTGAATCGAGGGTTTGTCAGTGCCTTTTCCTCATTGCGCATCTGTCCTGCGTTTTGCCAGGCTCCCCAGTTGTCGAGAATATAATGTATATAAGTAATCCTGTCCTCCACTTTCACATCCTTGCATCCTGTCATGGCATAGTATCTCTCTATTGCTGCCTCGCAAGCAACGTCGAGATCCTTGTAGGTGTTGATGAGCGAATCGAGGGAGTAGATATATGGCGATTTCTTCACAGTGAAGGCAGACGACCGGCGTTGAATTGTATTGTCCTTTAGGTCATAGAGAGCAGTTATGCAGGCTGCCCTGCGGTTGCCTGTCGTCTCGTAGTATTTGCTTGCCTTGCCGAATTGTCTTGTCTCGTTGCCTATCACGCTCAGCATGTCGCCGTTGAACACCGAAGCGTTGTAGCCCTCCGTCACCAGAGGCTCGTAGTCGTTTGCCTTTGTCCTTGCCAAAACGTCGGGTCTTGCCATTGCTAATGTAGCATAGTTGTCGCGCAGGCTTTCCCAACTGTCGCCGGCTTTTGTCCTGTAGTTGTTGTAAGCCCTGTAGAGCACTGCAGCTATGGTAGCCTTTGCCGCCTCGTCGTCGGTAGCCTCCATTTTTTCTTCGAGCCTTTTTATTGCAGGTTTCAGCGAGTCGGCGGCAATCTCATAGTAGTGCATAATGGATTGCGACTCTGCCTTCAGCATGTGTCCGTAGGCATTCTCTTGACTGGCTCGTTCTGAGATTTGTGTCAGCAGATCTATGGCAGTTTTTGGAAGGTCGTTTTTCTCAGCCTCCGCCACTTGCTTCCACAGTGTAGAGAAACTTTTCTGTGCCATTGCCGACATAGGTGCCAACAGAACGGCAATTATGAGTGAAATTACGTTTTTTCTCATTTGCTTTGTTTTTTTATTTGAGTGTGCAACGTAAACAGCCTATTGGCAGAATACTTGCGCTAATAACAGGACAAAGATACATCTTTTGTCCGACACTTCAAAATTAATAACACTTTATTTCCCTATTTTGTATTTCTTTAACGACTATGGCGCACTATGTAGTTTCTTATGCCAACAACCGTATTTTATTAATGAAAACGGCAATTCCTTAAGCCATTCGTCACATTTATGGTCTTTCTGTCCCTATTTTTTGTGTATATGCAAATAACGTTCTATCTTTGCGGCGACATAATTATTATAAACATGAAGAAAATATTATCCGTTATTGGTGCCATCATTTGCAGTGCTATGGTGACAGCGCAGAACCTTAATCAGTTTAAGGCTCTCGACGACTCTCTTTTCAGAAACAACGAGTCTTATGTGAAGAGCAACAAATATCAGCGTGACGCCATGCTGTTTGTTGACATGCTTGCCGACACTCACCCATATTACATAAAGAAGGAACGACGTGACGAGCTGTTTGCAAAACAGGGGAAACTTTTGGACGATTGCCTTAAGTGTAACGACGATTCCACCTTTGTCGAATTGCTCGGCGCTACATTGGGCGAATTGCGCGACAAACACACAGATGTGATTGCTCTCGGACAGCTTGAGGCAAAGAAAAACAAGGGAAACGAGAAAGGTCAGGACCTGAAGGCAGGCAACTCGTCGGAGGTGATGACCTTCAAGGGCGACTTGTTCCATTACACCATCATTCCCGACCACTTGCTGTGCTATTTGCAGTTCAACAAGTGTATGGACGCCAGGACAATGCGCAACGAGTCGCTGCCGCGATGGGACAAAATGCTCGACGAGATGTTTGCAAAGATGAAAGAGGGAGGGGTGAAGACTCTTGTGGTTGACGCCCAGTACAACAATGGTGGCAGTAGCTTGCTGTGCGATGAACTTCTCGTGCGCCTTCGTCCAAAGACGGAGTTGAAGGACTATTCCACATATATGCGTTTCTCGCGACTGATGGCAGCATACAATCCACGCACAGGAGTAGCAAAAAAAGCATGGGAGGACAAGGGACACATCGACGAACTGTATCTCGTGCCGGCGGGAAAGACACGCCCCAACTTCGTTCAGCCGGAAGTGTTCAACGGCAAGGTAATCTTCGTCCAGGGCAAGAAGACTTTCAGCAGTGCGGGAATATTGATGACCCTTGCACGTGACAACAACATCGGAATAATCGTGGGTGAAAATTCCACATACTCTCCATCTCACTATGGCGAGGTGCTTCCGTTCCGTCTTCCCAATACCAATGTCGTAGGTTCGGTTTGTTGCAAGTATTTCGTACGTCCCGACAGTCAGCATGTTGACGACAAAACCCTTGCGCCCGATGTAGTCATCGACTTGTCTGACAAGGCAAAGGCTTGGGAGAAAGTCCTTGGATTGATAGGGAAATAAATGTCAGGGCGCATTTGAAACATACTCCCTCTGTGGCTTTCTGGTTTTGTGTCTGATTTATTCTTCCTCTGTCGTACACTCCCTGAAGTGCATGTCGCGCTCCGCCTTTTCTTTCGGGAAGGCGAAGTAGGTGCAGGTGGCTTCGGTGCATACCTTGCCGGTAGAGTCGGAGAGTGTGGCTT
>CALZDK010000021.1 GCA_945637645.1 uncultured Prevotella sp. | reverse complement strand
CACATGGGTCCGCCCCTACAATCGGGAGGTTACGGCACTTCCGAAACTTAAATTCTTTACAGTCCAAACACATCGGCAACGGCCTTGAAAACAATCTTTCCGTCAACGATGTTCAAGCCGCGGGCAAGGGCGGCATCTTCCTCGCATGCGCGCTGCCATCCCTTGTCGGCAAGCGCAATGGCATAGCGGAGGGTGGCATTGGTGAGAGCCATGGTTGACGTGTTTGGCACAGCACCGGGGATGTTTGCAACCGCATAGTGCACTATGCCATCCACCACATAAACCGGGTCGCTGTGTGTGGTGGGGTGAGAGGTCTCGAAACAGCCTCCCTGGTCTATTGCCACATCCACGAGCACCGTACCCGGCTCCATGAGCCGGAGCATGTCGCGGGTGATGAGGTGCGGTGCCTTGTCGCCAGGAATGAGCACTGAGCCAACTACAATGTCAACGTCTGCCAATTCTCGTTCAATGTTGTGGCGCGAGGAGTATATGGTGTTCACGTTTGGCGGCATCTCTACTGAGAGCTTTCGCAACAGGGGCAGCGAGATGTCGGCAATCACAACGTCGGCACCCATGCCCGCAGCCACTCGTGCCGCAGCCTGTCCGACGATGCCTCCACCCAGCACCAACACCTTTGCGGGGCGCACTCCCGGCACACCGCAGATTAGTTTTCCCTTTCCCCCTTTTGTCTTCTGCAAGTAGTAGGCACCGTTTATTGTCGCCATGCGTCCCGCCACCTCGCTCATTGGGATTAGCAGCGGCAGCGACCCGTCGGCGAGCTGCACCGTCTCGTAGGCAATGCACACTCCGCGGCTCTTCATCATTGCCTCGGTCAGCTCACGGTCGCAAGCAAAATGGAAGTAGGTGAACACCACCTGTCCCTCGCGCACGAGCGGATACTCTGGCTCTATTGGCTCTTTCACCTTCACAATCATGTCGGCGGTGGCATATACGTCCTCTATGGCAGGCAGGATTTCGGCTCCCGCCTCAAGGTATTTCTCGTCGCTGAATCCGCTGTTCTCTCCGGCAGTGTGCTGCACATACACGGTGTGTCCGTGTTTTACCAGTTCGGCAACTCCAGCAGGTGTCATTCCGACCCTGTTCTCGTTGTTTTTGATTTCTTTTGGAATACCGATTTTCATAATCTGTAAGTTTTTAGTTCAACGATGTTTTTGTCAGGTGTTGGATATAAAAAATCCGTATGCAAATATACTGCAAGTTTTCTTACTTGTCAATAGTTGCACACGGATTTTTCTGCAAATTTAACAATTTAACTATTTCATATCGATAGGCTAAATTGGTTCAAACTCGTAAAACGCCAAAGTCATTCTACTGTGAAATAATCGTTAAGTTCCTTTATTGCATTCTCATCCACCGAGGTGATGTCCTGTTTTATCTCACCATGTTCCATGAGCAGTATTCTTGTACTGATATCAACGGTGTGGGTGAGGTTGTGGGAACTTATGATTACCGTTGCTCCTGTCTCGCGGTTGTAGTCCTCGATGATACGCTTCAGGTTGTTCTGGCTCGTTGGGTCGAGGAAGTTGAATGGCTCGTCGAGAATGAGAATCTCTGGTGTTGTCACAAGTGTGGAGATAATGCCCACTTTCTGTTTGTTGCCTGCCGAGAGGTTTCGTATGAGAATCTTGCGTCCGAAGACCTCGCCTCCCGTGAAATGTTCGAAACGCTCTGCAATGGCGTTGATATTGTCGTCTTTCACGCCCGAAATCTTATTCACGAAACTGAGGTATTCCTCGGGGGTAAGAAAGTCTATGAGGAAACCATTGTCGATGAAAGCGCTGGTGAAGTGTTTCCAGTCTTCGCTCTCGTCAACACGTATTCCTTTTAGTTCCACACTTCCCTCGTCTGCTTTCAGCAGGTCGAGGAGAAGGCGGAAGAGTGTGGTCTTTCCCGCTCCGTTGTTGCCTACGAGACCTATTATCTCTCCCTTCTCAATTTTGAGGGAAGGAATGTCGCAGGCACAAGTCTCGCCAAACGACTTCTTGAGATTCTTTATTTCAATCATAATACCGATTAAGGATTGTTTCTTAATATCTCACACGAGTCCTCTTCCGTGGCAATTCTTGAACTTCTTGCCGCTTCCGCATGGGCATGGGTCGTTTCTGCCTGGCATCTTGTCCCTTACAAT
The DNA here is from genome assembly GCA_945637645.1 of uncultured Prevotella sp. Classification (GTDB taxonomy): domain Bacteria; phylum Bacteroidota; class Bacteroidia; order Bacteroidales; family Bacteroidaceae; genus Prevotella. Next base: position 12,678 of record CALZDK010000021.1, on the reverse strand, counting down.
AGGTTCACGACGCTGTGCCTCTCGTCCGCGCGTGTCCTGTGCGGCTGCAGCTGCCTGATTGGGGTCGGTGAGTCGCTCTTCCTGTATCTCCTGCTTCGACTCCACATACTGCGGCTTCTTGGTTGGCATTTCGGCAGGAGCCTCCTGCGGTGCCTGCTGCATCTCAGGTATTCCGCTGCGCATAAGTATGCTCACGATTCGGTTGTTCATGTTGTTCACCATAGCGTCAAACAGTTTCACGCTCTCGAGCTTGAAGATGAGCAGAGGGTCTTTCTGTTCGTAAGAAGCATTCTGCACACTGTGCTTCAGTTCGTCGAGCTCACGAAGGTTCTCCTTCCAGCACTCGTCGATGATGTGGAGAAGAATCATCTTCTCAAACTCCTTTACGATGGTCTTGCACTCGCTGTCGTATGCCTCCTTGAGGTTGCAAGGTATGTTATACATGCGGCGGCCGTCGGTCAGTGGCACCATGATGCGCTCGTATATTGCTCCCTGGTTCTCATACACCTGCTTGATGATGGGCCATGCTACGGTCTGTATGCGCTCTGTCTTACGGGTGAATGCCTCCATAACCTGCTGGAAGGTGCGTTCTTCGAGCTCGTCGCGGCGCACGTTGATAAACTCTTCGCTTGTGAAGGGAACCTCCATGGCGAACACTCTGATGAACTCTTCCTTGCAGCCCTCGTAGTCGTTGTTCTCGATGATGCTCACCACGCGGTCCCACAAGGTATTGGAAATGTCCATGCCTATGCGCTCACCCATGAGTGCGTGGCGGCGCTTGCCATAGACCACCGTACGCTGCTTGTTCATCACGTCGTCGTATTCCAGCAAGCGTTTGCGCACACCGAAGTGGTTCTCCTCCACCTTGCGCTGGGCGCGCTCTATGCTCTTTGAAATCATCGGGCTCTCTATCATCTCGCCTTCCTTAAATCCGAAGCGGTCCATTACGCTGGCGATGCGCTCTGAGGCAAACAGGCGCATGAGCTTGTCCTCGAGCGACACATAGAAGACAGAAGATCCTGGGTCGCCCTGACGACCGGCACGACCACGCAGCTGACGGTCAACGCGGCGGCTCTCATGTCGTTCGGTGCCGATGATGGCGAGACCTCCGGCAGCCTTCACCTCTGGCGAGAGCTTGATGTCGGTACCACGACCTGCCATGTTGGTGGCTATGGTGACGGCTCCAAGTCCGTTGGTGCTCTGTCCGGCAAGGGCAACGATATCCGCCTCCTTCTGGTGCAGCTTGGCGTTGAGCACCTGACAAGGTATTTTTCGCATGTCGAGCATGCGTTTGAGGAGCTCTGAGATTTCCACTGATGTAGTACCAACAAGACAGGGGCGGCCGCTTTCGCGCATTGCTACTATCTCGTCGATAACGGCATTATACTTCTCGCGGTTGGTTTTATAGACGCGGTCGTCGAGGTCCTTGCGGGCTATAGGGCGGTTGGTGGGTATCTCCACCACGTCGAGCTTATAGATGTCCCAAAACTCTCCAGACTCGGTGGAAGCCGTACCCGTCATACCTGCCAACTTGTGGTACATACGGAAGTAGTTCTGAAGTGTGATGGTAGCGAAAGTCTGGGTGGCTGCTTCCACTCTGACGTGCTCCTTGGCCTCCACAGCCTGGTGTAGTCCGTCGCTCCATCGGCGGCCTTCCATGATACGGCCTGTCTGCTCGTCAACAATCTTCACCTCTCCGTTTATCACCACATACTCGTCGTCCTTATTGAACATGGTGTATGCCTTGAGCAACTGCTGCAGTGTGTGGACACGCTCGCTCTGCACTGCATAGTGGTTGAGCAGTTCGTCCTTTCTTGCCAGTCTTTCCTCGTCGCTGAGCTGCTCGTTTTCAAGGGCGGAGAGCTGCGATGCTATGTCGGGCAGCACAAAGAGGTCCTTGTCGTTCACTTGGCGTGCAAGCCAGTCCGTACCCTTGTCGGTGAGGTCGCAGGAGTTGAGTTTCTCGTCAACCACGAAGTAGAGAGGCTCCACTGCCTCCGGCATCTTGCGGTTGTTGTTCTCCATATAGATTTCCTCTGTCTTGAGCATTCCTGCCTTTATTCCCTCCTCGGAGAGATACTTGATGAGCGGTTTGTTCTTGGGCAGCGACTTGTGTGAGCGGTAGAGCGAGAGGAAGCCCTCGTCGAGCAGTTTCTGGTCGTTTTTCGCACGGCCCTCGCTGATTTTCTGCTTTGCCTCGGAGAGCAGCTGTGTGGCGAGCTTGCGCTGCACGTCCACGAGTTTCTCCACCAATGGCTGATACTCCTCAAACATCTGGTCGTCGCCCTTTGGCACCGGACCGGAGATGATGAGCGGCGTACGGGCATCGTCGATGAGCACCGAATCGACCTCATCCACGATAGCGTAGTTGTGTGCGCGCTGCACGAGATCGGCAGGCGATGTTGCCATGTTGTCACGCAGATAGTCGAAACCGAACTCGTTGTTTGTTCCGAAGGTGATGTCTGCCTGATATGCCTGGCGGCGACGCTCAGAGTTTGGCTGGTGCTTGTCGATACAGTCAACGGAGAGTCCGTGGAACATGTAAAGCGGTCCCATCCATTCCGAGTCACGTTTTGCAAGATAGTCGTTCACGGTCACAACGTGTACTCCGTTGCCCGTCAATGCGTTAAGGAATACGGGGAGTGTTGCCACAAGGGTCTTTCCCTCACCCGTTGCCATCTCGGCAATCTTTCCCTGATGGAGCACGCATCCGCCGAAGAGCTGCACGTCGTAGTGTACCATCTCCCACTTGAGGTCGTTGCCACCGGCAGTCCAATGGTTGTGGTAGATTGCCTTGTCGCCGTCGATGGTGATAAAGTCGTTTTTGGGGTTTGCCGCGAGGTTACGGTCAAAATCGTTGGCTGTGACTATTGTCTCCTCGTTCTGTGCGAAGCGGCGTGCCGTTTCCTTCACTATGGCGAACACCTGTGGCATTGCCTCGTTGAGCTTATCCTCATAGATGTCGAGGATTTCTTTCTCCAACTTGTCAATCTGCTCAAAGAGCTCTGCACGCTCGTCTATTGGCGTGTTTTCTATCTGCTCCTTAATGGAGGCTATCTGCGCCTTTTGCTCCTGCGCCGACGACTGAATGCCGTTCTGAATCTCTTTCGTCTTTGCACGGAGGGCATCGTTGTCGAGCTTCTCTATCTCAGGCGAAGCAGCTTTGATTTTCTCTACAAGGGGCTGGATTAGCTTCATGTCCCTTGTTGATTTGTCACCGAAGAGTGACTTTAGAAATTTGTTGAAATTCATATTTTTATTGTCTTTTTTTTCTTACGATGGAAATTCTTTGCAAAATTACGCTTTTTTTTCCGTAATCGTGCATAATTAGCTGATTTTTTGCGTTTTTGTTGGAATCTTATCTCCGCGACACCGCAAAAAGGTTAACTTGTTACCTCGTTAACACCAAAAAATAAAACTCACCTCTTGTCTGATTAGAACAATGGCTCTGCCGAGCATGCATTGGGAGCGCGTATGCGAATTGACTTCGCTACCGTGGGGGCTATGCGGTCAACAGTAACGGGCGAAGTGATTCGCTCTGCCTTGATATTGGCTCCAAAAAATATTATGGGGAATGGTATGTACGAGGCGCGCGACAACTCGCTTTGCTGGTTGTCCTCGTTGTAGAGACGCCAACCTGGCGACACCTCAATGAGTATGTCTCCACAACGCTCCGGGCAAAAGCCGTTGCGCACCTTGATGAAATCGGGATTGGAATTGGAGAGCAGCTGCAACGAGGTGTAAACATTGCGCACTCCCGACACCATGGTGAGAAATTCCTGCGCACGCTGGCAAGCGTCGGTAAGGCTCACACGCTTGTTCTCCAACTGCTTATGGTTAAGATAGATTTGTGAGCCGAAGCAACTTTCCACATACTTGCCCTGGCCCCACAAGGCGCCGAAATACATATTCAGCAGACTTGCCGTGCGATTGATGTAAAAAGTGCCGGAAGGGATGCGATACTTGCCATAATCTACTTCCTCCTCGTCGGCATAGCCTGTGCTTGTAACCACAAAGAGCACATTCTTTGCACCAAGGCGCAGCTGAAGGCTGGCAATGAGCGATGCCAACTGGCGGTCGAGGCGGACATAGGTGTCCTGAAGCTCTATCTGGTTTTCACTTCCTGCTTTATGGTCGAAGGTGCCTGCATAATAGGTGATGTTGAGCAAGTCCGTAATGCCGTCAACACCCATATTGTTGCTGCTGACGCAGTGGAGTGCCGCCTTTGTCACATTCTCGTTCACAAGTCCACTGGTCTTATACTCAATGTATTGCCTCTCTCCGCTGAACTTGTGCTTAAATGGTTTTGGAGCTGCCTCGCGCAGGAAATAGTTGAACTTGCCTACATATTGGTTCTCCGGCTCCCAGGTGCGGCTGGAGGTGATGCGGCTGGTGGGGTTAATGGCATTGTAGCTCTTCACCCATGCTGCTATCTCGCTGCCGTAGTAGTCGGTGGAACACCACTCTCCGCTCTTGTCGTCAATCCATACGGCGCCATCGGCAGCATGTCCTGCCGAGAGTATTGCTGCATTGCGGAACGGCGCTATGGAAAAGACCTTAGCCTTGCCCTTGGTGGTTGCCTTCAGCTCGTCGCCAATGGTGGAGGTGCTCACATTGCGTGGCGAACCTCCCTCAGCGGTGAGCAGTCCGAGTGTTTTCTTGTCGTCGATGCAATAGACAGGGCGCAGCGTCTCGCGGTCTAACCACTGGTTGCCAACCATACTATTATAATAAGGTGTGGTGCCAGTTGCCACAGACGCTATTGCCGAGGCGCAGTCGATGGGCGAGAAAGGATAAGAGGCATTGGTGAACACAAGTCCCTTATCGACAAGCTTCTTGAACCCATCGAGGGTATATAGGGGCGAGAAGGCCTCCATATAGTCGGTGCGAAGCTGGTCGATAGTGATATTGACCACCAGTCGCGGTGCCTGCTGCATCACCTGCGCTTCAATGTTGAGCATCGAAACGAGGGTTGCTATAAGGGTAAGTGTCCGTTGTCTGCGATTCATCTGCCTTATTGCATGTTTTATTTTTTTTCTGTTCTGTTTCCTTGCGCTCCCAAATAGATGTTTACGCATACTCTAATCAGCAAACATAGTGCCAAAATCTCCATTCCCTCCGCATAATCCTGCAAAAGCGAGCCTAAGAAGAATAAAATAAGTAAAATTAACGAAATCTTCCAATATCTTGTAGGTCTTCGGCGCAATACGGCTGGCAGGAAATACAATGTTGCCGGACAGAGAAGAAGAATCTGAAGATTGGTGCTCGTGGTGGGATGCTGCGAGAAGAAGAGCAGGCCTATGAATATGCCCGCAAGTCCTACAATGGTCATCAGCAATGCGTCCCAAACAACGAATGTTCGCCGACGGCGGTACTCCAAGGCCGCTACGATTGCGGACAGTGCGAGAAGTATGTAGAAGCACTGATTTGGTGTAAGCGGGAAGCCGCTCTTTACAAACTGCACTCCCGGCTCCACGGCAATGCGGGTCTCCTTCAGAAGGTTTCTTACTCCGCCATATCCTCCAAAAATCCTGCCATTCTGCATGTCTGACATCAGCTCCTCAGGCAAGAATTGCTTTTCACGCCACGTTATCTTCAGGTCTGCCTTGAATCCGAGACAAAGGTCGTCGCCAAACTCTGCCCAGGGATGTCCTTTGGTGTAGCGGTGGAGCAGTTTGCGATAGGTGTTGCAATCATCTTCAAGTGGCAGGCCAAGGCGTTGCGCCTCATAGTTTATTCTCTCGTCGCCAATGGAGCGTTCTATTATGTTGCGGGCGCGAACAGTGCAGTTGTCGTAGAGGAAATTGTAGCGATAGACGCGGTTCTCAGGCTTGTAGTTTTCCTCAAGGGCGCGACGTAATGCCTGCTTCTCCTTGGGCGTGAAGTTGAGAACCTGCTCCGTCACCGTACAACCAAAGCGCTGATATTCCGCTTTGAACACACTGAAAGGCACCACACCAAGCTCATAGTCGGTGAGTCCAAAAAGGAAACGCGCCACGAAGAATGATGCCTTGAAATTGAACACTCCGTAGTTGAATGTCCAGTCTTCCCCCGTCCGCAAGTCGTGATAGCGGATGGCGGTGTGACCATAGAGACTATAAATCTCGTCGTGGGGCGAACAAGTGAGTAAACTTACCTCGACGGAATCGTCGGCAAACTGCACCTCATCGCTCACGGCATGGGCTAAAGTGCTGAGCATCAACGCAAAAGTGACGACAAACAGCCTCGCATACATATATTTTATACTTTTCACGGTGCAAATTTAATTTCTTTTTTTGACTTTTAATGCTATTATCTCATTTTTTTTCAATAATTTTGCACCCTGTAATTGAATTTTAGCAAAATGACGCTGACTATTGACATAGGAAACACCTGCGCAAAGCTTGTCGCCTTCGACAAAAACAAGATAATCGAGGCATGGCACATAGAGCACGACGAACCGTCGCGCCTGGCTGACTTTTGCCGCATTCACCACTTCACCGAGGGTGTGTGGTCAACCGTGATAAGCCTTAACGACGGACTGAGGGAAGCGATAGCCAACCTGCCCTTCCCCATGCTCCGCCTAAGGTCGGGAATAACACCCGTGCCAGTGACATTAGGCTATGACACACCGCTGACACTTGGAAGCGACAGGTTAGCGGCTGTGGTGGGAGCCTACACCCTAAGCCGAGGCAACGACATTCTTGTCATTGACGTAGGCACTTGCATAACCTTTGATTTCGTCAATGCCGCAGGCGAATATCTCGGAGGAAACATCTCGCCCGGTCCAAAAATGCGCTTCAAGGCACTGAACACTTTCACCTCCGCCCTGCCAATGGTGAAACGAGAAGGAGAAACATCTCTGCTCGGAACCACAACAGAAACGGCGATAAGAAACGGCGTGATGAATGGCATAAGACACGAATTGGAAGGATATATTTGCGAATTTAAGTCAAAATATCCTAACCTTTTGGTTTATTTAACTGGTGGCTTCCATATCGATTTGCACAATTCAGAAAAAATGCGCACCTTTGCAGACGAATACTTAGTTCCAAGAGGACTTAACGCCATACTTCAATATAACGAAGCACATAAAGAGAAATGAGAAAAAACATAATAACACTTTTAATGGCATTGGCTACTGCCGCTGCCGCAAATGCCCAAAGCGGCACAAACTCGCCATACAGCCAATATGGACTCGGAGTGCTCTCTGACCAGTCGCAGGGCTTCAACAGAGGCATGAACGGACTCGCAATCGGATTGCGCCAATCCAACCAGGTGAATATGCTCAACCCAGCATCATACTCTTGCGTTGACTCGCTGACCATGATTTTTGACGTGGGACTAAGCGGACAAGTGACAAACTTCAAGGAAGGCAACAGGAAGATTAACGCCAACAACGCCGACTTTGAATATGCTGTGGCGGCTTTCAGACTGATGAAGAAAATGGGACTTAGTTTTGGTATCGTGCCCTTCTCAAACATCGGATACAACTACTCCTCAACAGAAAACGTCGGCACTTCAGCCACAACTTCAACCGAGACACACTCCGGGTCTGGCGGTATTCACCAAGTGTTTGTCGGCGTGGGATGGAATTTCTTCAAGGGACTGTCGCTCGGTGTAAACGGATCGTATCTGTGGGGAGCCTACGACCGTACGCAGACTATCAGCAGCAACGACGCATACGTAAACACCGTTACCAAGGCATACAGCACTACTGTTCAGAGCTGGAAGCTCGACTTCGGTATGCAATATAGCCAGGCAATAGGCAAAAAAGACGTTGTTACACTTGGAGCCACATACAGCCTCGGTCACAACCTGGGAGCAGACCCGGTGTTGACAACCACCAACACAAACTCCCAAACCGGTGTGTCCACAAGTTTTGAGCAGACAGCACTGAACGCTCTGAGCATTCCTCATGCCTTTGGAGCGGGATTGGCTTGGGAGCACAACAAGAGATTCACCGTCGGTGCCGACTATTCGCTGCAAAAATGGGGAGAACTGGAATACCCCGAACTGAATCAGACCACAGGAAACTACGTGTTGAAGAAAGGACTGCTCAGCGACCGCCACAAGATTACTGTAGGAGGCGAGTGGACTCCAAATTGGCAGAGCCGAAAGTTCTACAATCGTGTGCGCTACCGTATTGGAGCTTCCTATAACACTCCTTATTTCAAGGTGAATGGAAAGGACGGACCAAAAGAAATCAGCGTGAGCGCAGGATTTGGCATACCCATCACCAACAACTGGAACAACGGTTCGTATCTTAACATCAGCGGACAGTGGGTAAAGGCGTCGGCAAAAGACCTCATCACCGAGAACACCTTCCGCATAAACATTGGACTGACGTTCAACGAGCGGTGGTTTAACAAGTGGAAAGTTAATTAACATCGGAAGTTGAAGGTCGAAAGATTAACAAAGAAAAGAAACTGAAATAGCATTGGATAGTTTTCCACCTTATATATATAATATAAAGAGTATGAGATGCCTGCTCGTGGCAATAGTGGCATTGATGGTTTTTTCCTGCTCCGAGGAGAAGGAACACACCGCTCCTGCCATACACGACAGGGACTCGGTGTCGATGATGACGAGCTATGGAGTCAATACTCTCATATCCGACTCGGGCGTGATAAAATACAAAATCGTGACCGAGCGGTGGGACGTGAACACCGTAAAGAACCCCACGCGTTGGACCTTCATCTGCGGAATATTCATGGAGCAGTTCGACGAGAAGTTCAACATACAGGCATACATACAGGCAGATACGGCATGGTACTACGACCAGATTAAACTCTGGGAACTGCGTGGACGCGTAAGAGTGCGCAACGTCAACGGTCTGCATTTCACCAGCGAAGAACTGTTCTGGGACGGAATGAAACATGAGTTCTATTCCAATATGCTCTCACGAGTGGTGACACCTGAGCGCACCCTGCAAGGCACTTATTTCAGAAGCGACGAGCGAATGATACACTACACTGTATCCAACTCCAAGGGATCGTTCGTAAAACAAGACAACAACGCGGCTGCTCCAGCTGACGCACAGGCTCCGAAGGACACCACATCAACACCGGTGTTGCGTCCTGCCGCCACAAAACATGCCGCCACACCAAAACCACAAACGCCATGACCGACACTATCATAGGACTTATTACAACCATGGTCTTCTCGGCATTCTTCTCTGGCATGGAAATAGCTTTCGTGTCGGGAAACAGAATGTTGGCTGAGGTGGAGAGAGGAAAGAACGGCATTTCACAGCGCGCCATAAGCTATTTCTATCGCCACCCGAACAACTTTGTCAGCACCATGCTCGTAGGCAACAACATTGCGCTTGTCATCTACGGCATACTCTTCGCCCAAATCTTCGATGCCACACTCTTCGCGTCACTTGGCGACGGAGAACGTGTGACAGCCGACACCATAGCCTCCACCGTGGTGGTGCTTTTCACTGGAGAGTTTATTCCAAAACTGATTTTCAAAAGCAACCCCAACACCATGCTCTCACTCTTTGCCATGCCAGCCATGGCATGCTATGTGGTGCTATACCCTATCTCCCGCTTCGCCACACTTCTGTCGAAATGGATGCTGCGTGTGGTAGGAGTGAGAATGGAAAATGCCAAAGACGACATTGAGTTCAGCAAGGTGGATCTCGACTTCCTCGTGCAGAGCAGCATCGACAACGCCAGAGACGAGGACGACATTGAGGAGGAAGTGAAGATCTTCCACAACGCACTCGACTTCTCCGACACGAAGATACGAGACTGTATGGTGCCACGAACGGAGATAGAGGGAATAGACATCGAAGAATGCGACGAGGAGGAACTAAAGAACCGATTCATAGAAACAGGTTTCTCCAAACTCGTTGTATATAAGGACGACATCGACCATGTGGTGGGATATATACACTCGTCGGAAATGTTCCGCAACCCGAAACAGTGGCGCGAAAACATACGCACACTCCACTTCGTGCCAGAGACCATGGCAGCAAGAAAACTCATGCAAACCTTCCTACAGCAGAAAAAAACTCTCGCCATCGTGGTAGATGAGTTTGGAGGCACCAGCGGCCTTGTCTCGCTGGAGGATATTGTTGAGGAAATTTTCGGCGATATAGAGGATGAACACGACAACAACAACTACATTGCAAAGAAAACCGACGACGGGGAATATGTTCTTTCTGCACGCTTGGAAATAGAGAAAGTGAACGAGATGTTCGACCTCGAATTGCCTGAAAGCGACGAATACATGACCGTCGGCGGACTCATTCTCCACGAGTATCAGAGTTTCCCCAAACTCAACGAAATAGTGAAGATTGGCAATTTAGAATTCAAGATAATTAAAAGCACAATGACAAAAATAGAGCTCGTGAAGCTAAAAATAAACGACTAAAACCATTTTTTTCGGTTTTTATTCCTTTATTTGATAATATTTTTGTAATTTTGTGCGCTAAAATACAAATAGAGCAAAGAAACAAAAAAATAAAAACAAAATAAAGTAAAGTAATGGCAGCATTAGGAACAATCAGAAAAAGAGGTGTGACCTTGATAGCTATCATCGGTCTTGGCCTCTTCGCATTCATTGCTGAAGAAGCGTTCCGCTCGTGCGAGGCTACCAGCAACGAGCAGCGACAGCAAGTGGGCAAAGTATTGGGTGAGAAAATTTCAGTTCAGGAATTTCAAGCCCTTGTTGACGAGTACCAGGAAGTCATCAAGATGACACAAGGTCGTGACAACCTCTCGGAGGAGGAGCTCAACCAGGTCAAGGACCAGGTATGGAACAACTACGTCAACAGTATCATTATGAAGAAAGAGGCTGAAAAATTAGGTCTCACCGTGACAGACACAGAGTTGCAGAACATCCTTAAGGAAGGCACAAGCCCTATCCTCATGCAGACTCCTTTCGTAAACCAGCAGACAGGTCGTTTCGACGCTTCTCAGCTCACCAAGTTCTTGGCAGACTACAAGAAGGCGGCGACAACAACTCCACAGTTGGCTGAGCAGTACCAGAAGATCTACAACTACTGGAAGTTTATCGAGAAGACACTGCGCCAGCAGACACTCGCTCAGAAGTATCAGTCGCTTCTCTCTCACTGCCTCATCTCTAACCCTGTTTCGGCAAAGATGGCTTTCAACGATCAAAATGAGGAGAGCGACATTCAGCTCGCTTCACTCCCCTACTCAACCATCAACGACAGCAAAGTTACAGTGAGCGACGCCGACATAAAGGCAAAGTATGAGGAGCAGAAGGAGATGTACCGTCAGTATGTTGAAACTCGCGACATCAAGTATGTTGACTTCCAGGTAACCCCATCTGCTGCCGACCGCAAGGCTCTCATGGCAACTATGGTAGAGGCACAGAAGAGTCTGCAGGCCGACGCTGATCCCGCTCAGGCTGTACGCAAGGCACAGTCGCAGATCAGCTTCACTGGCGTTCCCGTATCGTCAAAGGTTATGCCACGCGACATTGCCACAAAGATTGACTCTATGGCTGTAGGTCAGACAACAGCACCGTTTGAGACAACATACGACAACACTCTTAATGTCATCAAGCTGATAAGCAAGGTTCAGCTTCCCGACTCTGTTGAGTATCGTCAGATTCAGGTTGGAGCAGAAACAGTGGAGAAGACCCGCGAGCGTGCCGACAGCATCTACAACGCTCTCACCGCAGGTGCCGATTTCGAGGCAATAGCCAAGAAATATGGTCAGGAGGGCAAGTCACAGTGGTTCACCTCTGCCATGTATGAGGCAGCTCCAACAATCGACGCTGACACCAAGCTCTACATCGAGGCTCTTACACAGTCTGAAGGTCTGAAGAACGTGGCTTTCACACAGGGCAACGTAGTGGTACAGGTTCTCAACCGCAAGGCAATGAGCACAAAATATGTTGCAGCTATCGTTAAGCATACCATCGACTTCTCTAAGGCAACCTACTCTGCTGCTTACAACAAGTTCAGCCAGTTCGTTAGCGAGAGCCAGAGCGCAACAGAGATTATCACCAACGCCAAGAAATATGGCTATAAGGTGCTCGACCGCAACGATATTGCCAACACCGAGCACAACGTTGCTGGCATCCGCAGCACCCACGAGGCAATGAAATGGATTTTCGACGCCAAGCCAAACCAGGTATCTCCTCTCTATGAGTGCGGTAACAACGACCACCTTTTCGTAGCCACACTCGTGAACATTCACAAGGAAGGTTATCGCGACATGGCTTCACTCAAGGACATTCTCAAGGATCAGGTTATCCGCGACAAGAAGTTTGAGCAACTTAAGGAGAAGCTCGCTGGTGTGAACAGCATTAATGCAGCTAAGGCAAAGGGTGCCCAGATTACTCCTGTAAACCAGGTGACATTTGCAGCTCCTGCCTTCATTCAGGCAACAGGTATGAGTGAGCCAGCTCTCAGTGGTGCAGTGGCAGCCACCAAGCAGGGTCAGTTCTGCCCACGAGTAGTGAAGGGCAACGGCGGTGCTTACATGTTCCAGGTTGTTAAGAAGGCACAGCGCGCTGGCGTTAAGTTCGACTCCAAGACTGTAGAGACACAGCTCCAGCAGCAGGCACTTCAGGCAGCAAGCCGTTTCATGAACGAGCTTTATCTGAAGGCAGATGTTGTTGACAACCGCTACCTCTTCTTCTAATAGAACAGTAATAGAAACGATAACGATAACAAAAGGGCTTCACCAGTACGACAGGTGAAGCCCTTTAATC
>CALZDK010000020.1 GCA_945637645.1 uncultured Prevotella sp. | reverse complement strand
ACGGAATGGGAACGGACGGGAGACACTGCCTGTCTCGCAAAACTGCAGACCGGCATTGAGTCAATCACCCGTCTGCCTTTCGGATTCACCCAGGGACCTCTCGCCTTGGGCTACGACCCTGCCACGGGAGCCATCACCACCGACCAGCCCCAGATAGAGACCACCAACCATCTGATGCCGATAATGGGCGGCTTTGAACTGATGAACGAACTGCGCGACTGCATCTCCGCTCCCGCCTTCTTCCACTCATGGCTCAACTTTTGCCGCGACTACAAGGAGAAGGCATGGAAACTGCGCAAAAACAAGTTCCGCATCCCCCGCCTGCAGGCTTACGCCGCATGGCACGGCTACGAAAACTTAAGAACCGAGGCATGGAAAAGCCTGCTCGACAATATGCCGCTGAAACCAAAGCCCACACTTTGGACCAACGATTGCGCCACATGGACTCTCGATGCGATTTTCATGCAAGAGGTGATTAAATGAAGAGTGAAGAATGAAGAGTGAAGAATTAATACATATAAAGATAATGAAGAAATGGATTGTTGCCCTTGTGGGCATTATGCCTGTGACAGCAAATGCACAGACGACTGAGAACGACGCAACGACTCCGTTGCACCTGCTGAAACCTGCCTACAAATTCGACTATGGAGTGCCGAAGAAAGAGGCGGTGAAGGCGAGTATTGACCGAGTGTTTGACTATCTCAACCGCACCACACCAGCGGAACTCGACGAGACAGGAAAAGCACTACGACGAGGCGACTTCCGACTCACTTCCTACGAGTGGGGCGTGACTTATTCCGCCATGCTCAGTGCAGCACAGATAACCGGCGACTCGCGCTATGCCGACTATGCCATGGATCGCATGAGCTTCCTCGCCGAACAGGCTCCGAGGTTTATAAAAATGAAAGAAAAGGGAGAGAAGATTGACCCGCTGATGGAACAGGTGGTCTCGCCCGATGCCCTCGACGACTGCGGTGCCATCTGTTGCGCCATGCTCAAGGCAAAGGCAGCAAATGCCAAGGGAATAAAGAACCTCCGACTCTGGGACGAACAGACTGCTCGCTACTACGACTTCATTGCCAACAAGGAACACAGATACACCGACGGACAGTTTGCACGACTCCGACCGGTGAAAAACACCGTTTGGCTCGACGACATGTTTATGGGCATTCCTGCCCTTGCCCTCAACGGCAACATGGAGGAGGCTCTGAGGCAGTTCCGACTCTTCCACGACAAGATGTGGGTGGAGGACAAGGCTCTCTACCGACACGGATGGACACCGACGGAAAGCGGCTATCACCCCTCGTTCTTCTGGGGAAGAGCCAACGGATGGGCACTGCTCACGGCTTGCGAGCTGCTCGACGTGAGCGAGGACGCCTACGTGATGGAATGTTTCAAGCAACATCTCAACGGACTGCTCGCCTTGCAGTCTGCCGACGGAGCGTGGCACCAGTTGCTCGACCGCAACGACACCTACCTTGAGACTTCCTGCACCGCCATCTACGCCTACTGCCTTGCCCATGCCATAAACAAGGGGTGGATAGAGCCAGAGCCATACGTAGGTCAGACGTTGTTAGCATGGCACTATGTGGCGGCACACATCAACGGCGGCGGACAGGTGGAAGGCACTTGCGTGGGCACTGGTCTCGCCTTCGATCCCGCGTTCTACGCCTATCGTCCCGTGAGCAACTATGCCGCCCACGGCTACGGTCCCGTGATTTGGGCAGGATCAGAAATCTACCGCCTCGTGGAAACCCTGTGTCTGAAAACCAACGACAGTGCGGTGCATTACTATCCTGAAGACCCGCAGACCGACGAACCGATATTCTACGTGAAATGAATTCACGTAGAAATATTGCGTCCGGTTACCCGGTTACCTCGGTTACCCCGGTTACCCCACGTGTTTTTATTTTCTTAAGTTTCGCATTTGCTCAACTCTAAGAGAGTAAGGAATGGAAGGAGTGTAAGGAGTGTAAGGGGTGTAAGGAATGGAAGGAATAAACCCCTTGCCTACACAACGTAAGCAAGGGGTTTAAAAGTATTTTTCTCCCCTCTCTATTGGAGAGGGGTCGGGGGTGAGGCTGAGTCGGGTGTGAGGCCTTTACATCCTCACACTAACCGCCTTACCATTATACTGAACCATTTTTCCCTCAGGATTGTCGAGGTTGAGCGGTGTGCCCTCGTTGACGAGGACGATGTTGAAACGGCGGGTCTTGAGCATGCCGTTGAACGAACCGCGGCGGGCACCTATGGTGAGGGTCTTGGAGGCATCGTTCCACTGGAAGAGAATCTTTGCCGACTTGCCCTTCTCGTAGTTGTAGTTGGTGCCCTCGTCCTCGTAGAGCTCAAACTCGGCGTTGGCTCCCGGATAGACGTAGAGGTTGATGAGCTCAGGCTTCTTCTCGTCGCTCCACTGCAGTTCGGGACCGAAAGGAACTATTGATCCCTCGCGGACGAACACTGGCATCTTCTCGTATGGAGCAGGCACGCAAACAGTCTGACCGCCAGCATATTTCTTGCCCGTGTAGAGGTCGTACCAGCCGCACTGCTTCGGGAAATATACGTCGCGCGAGCGAGCCTTGTAGGTGCCAATAGGACAAGCCATGAAGGCAGGACCGAACATCCACTGGTCGCCGATGTTGAGCACCTTGGAGTCGCAACCGAAGTCCATGGCAAGACCACGGAGCATGGTGTAGTCCTTGTAGTTCACCCAACCTGCCATTGAGTAGAGGTAAGGCATCATGCGGTAGCGCAGCTTGTCGTAATATACTATGGTGTTGTAGCAAGGATGTCCTTCGGGAGCAAGGTTCCACACCTCGCGCAGAGGCCACTGGCCGTGGGTGCGATAGAGAGGAATGAAGCATCCGAACTGGTTCCAGCGGGCGTTGAGCTCACGCCACTCCTTGAGGTCCTCGTTCTCGTAGCCCGACTTCTCGAAAATCTGCTGTGCAGCCACATAGCGGTTTTCCACGCAGAATCCGCCCTGGTCCATTCCCCAGAAAGGCACACCAGCCATGGAGAAGTTGAGGCCTGCTGTCATCTGTGCGCGCATGTCCTCCCAACGTGTGCCAATGTCGCCACTCCATGTGGCTGTGGAGAAACGCTGTTCGCCGGCGAAGCCGCTGCGGGTGAGCAGGAGCACGCGCTTGTTGTTGTCAACGGAACGCTGACCGTTATATATAGCGTCGGCATTAACCACTGAGTAGGCATTGAAATACTCCTCGCTGGTGCCCATGGCGGTAGGGCCGCAGAGCAGCTTGCGATACTCTATAGGCGTGCAGTCGCGCACGTTAGGCTCCGAGGCGTCCATCCACCAGCAGTCGATGCCGAGGGTGTAGAGATTGTCGTGCATCTGCTGCCAGAAGAGCTTGCGTGCGCCTGCGGAATAGGCATCGTAGAACGAACCGAGATAGCCGGGACCCACCCAGTCGCGGATGTTGTCCTTTATTGCCTGCTGATACATCCATCCGTTCTTGTCGAAGGCCTTGTAGTTGTCGGTGGAAGAATAGTATTTCGGCCAGTGGGAGATGAGTATGCGTGCGGTGTTGTTGTGGATGAAGTCAACCATTCCCTTCGGGTCGGGGAAGCGCTTGAGGTCGAACTTGAAGCTGCCCCACTTGTCCTCTTCCCAGTAGAGCCAGTCTTGCACCATCACATCGACAGGAATCTGGCGCTTGCGGAACTCGGCAAGTGTAGTCTCCACCTCCTGCTGCGTGTTGTACTTCTCGCGGCTCTGCCAGAAACCGAGAGCCCACTTAGGCATCACCTGAGCGCGGCCTGTGAGGAAGCGGTAGCCCTTGATGACGTCGTCGTAGTTGTTGCCGGCGATGAAGTAGTAGTCCATCTCCTTGTCCATCTCCGCCCATATTGACACGCGTCCCTGCTCGTCCTCGGTCTGTGGAGTGGCGGCACGCAGTCCGCAGTAAGCCACACCTCCGTCGGGTTGCCATTCCACGCGGAGCGGAGTGCGCTCGCCCTTCTTCAGGTCAACCTCAAACTTGTAGGCATTGGGGTTCCACGCCGTGCGCCAGCGCTCTGGCACAACGAGGCGACCGCCCATATAGACCTTCACATAGCCAGAGTAGTAGAGTATGAAGCGGTATTTCGCTGTCTGCGGAGCCTCTATCTCACCCTGATAGACCACATTAGACTTGCCGAGGTTGATGTCCTGCGGAAGCAGGCCTACCACACCGGAGTGCTCATAGTAGAGTGAGTCCTCATGACGCTCGATTATCTTGCCCGATTCCTCGGTATAGGTTCCTGAGAGCGAACCAAGTTTGCCGTTCTTGTCGTAGAGTTTGAAGGCGCGGTGGAGCTGCTGGTAGTTGTTGGGGTTGCCCCAGCGTCCGTAGGAATAGGAGTCCCAGAGGATGCCGTAGTTCTTGTTGCTGACGACGAAGGGGATTGACACCTTTGTATTATATTGGAAGAGTTCCTCGTTGCGTCCCTTGTAGTTCATCTCTTCCGACTGGTGTTGTCCCAAGCCGTAGAAAGCCTCGTCGGGGTCGCTCTCGAAGAGTGCGTGCCAAGAGTAGCCTGAACGGTCGTCTAATGACAGTTTGTTGAGGTCGGAGGTCTTTCCCCAGTTCACCTCGTCGGGCGACGTCGGGCGATAGTTCTCAGGCAGTTCGGTCTGCGAGGAGACGTAGCGTGAAAATGTCTTGCTTCCGTCGGCTTCCTTCAGAAGCACTTTTCCAGTTGTCCTGTCGGTGAAGGTGAGTTTACCCGTGGCCTTGTCAACATTGACAGTGAGCTTTGCGGTCTGAATGGTGAGGCTGTTGTCGTCTTCCTTCACCTCTGCCTTGTATTTTCCCTCGCGGTTTACCACCACGAGGCTCTTCCTCTTGTTAGGTATTGCCTCTTCGGGTGTAGCCTCTACGCGAATGATGTCGTCGCTGACAACCGTGAGGCGCATTGCCCTTACGTTGTTCTTACTTGTCTGAGGAATCTCAAGACTTATTTTTCTGCCGTCGCGCTGATAAGCAGCTGCGTCGGTGGTGGCTACTGTGCCCAATGTTGTGGCAAGCAATGCCGTTTTTAATAGGAGTCTAAAACTCATGCCTTTCTTGTTTTTTTCAGTTATTGTCAGATTTTTCGGTGCAAAGGTATCCAAAATTTCTGAAACCTACATGTCGGAAATGTTATAGAATGGTGTCCTTTTTGTATTGTGACGGTATTACACCGTATTTTTCCTTGAAATATTTGGAGAAATAGCGTGGATTGTTAAATCCTACCCTATAGCTTATCTCGCTCACCGAGAGCTGGCTCTTAAGGATGAGTTGCTCGGCGTGGCGAAGGCGCAGGTCGCGTATGAACTCCGACGGGGAGAGTCCTGTTATGGCGTTGAGACGTTTATATAAATGTACGCGCGACATGTTGAGTGCCTCGCTCATTGTCTCCACGGTGATGTCGCTGTTGGAGAGGTTATTCTCCACGTATGCCGTGGCAGCGTCAACAAGGCGCTGGTCGAGACTGACGATCTGCATCTCGCTTATCTTCGGCTCTATGAGTGCCGCCTTGTCCTCCTGCTTCGACTGTGTGAAAAGTGTTTCGTTGACGGTTGACATCAGCGACTCCACGTTGCCGAATATCTCCTGTTGCTGCTCATAGCGCAACTCGTTGTTCTCACTGCTCATGAGTTTGTCGAGTTGTGTCATTATGGTGTCGAACGATTCTCGCAGGTCGGAGTTCATGTTGTTGTAGGCGTCGGCAGCCTCGTGACGCTTGCGTTTCTCCGCATCTGCCTCCATCTTCAGCTTGTCGAGACGCAGCTTTCGTATGGTGCGCTTATGCCACAGAAGAGCCATACCTGTTGCCAACGCGATGTAGATGACGTATGCCCACCATGTTCTCCAGAACGGAGGAGTGACAACGATGTCGAGTCGGCTTTCCTCCTTTCCCATCTGGTTGCGGTCATCGAGCAGTTTCACCACGAGGGTGTAGTTTCCTGGTTCGAGTCCCATCAGCGAGATGTTGGGGTTGCCTGCCTCTGTCTTCATCCACTTGTCGCTAAAGCCTTCTATCTTGTACACATACTGTGAGCGGTTGGCTATGAGTCCCTGGTCGGATGCCATCTGTATGGTGAACTGGTTGTCGTTGTATCTCAGCTTCAGCTTTCGGCTCTCGTTGAGTGCCTCAGGAAGTATCAACCTGCCGTCGTACATCTTTCCCACCTCTATCTGTTGTCCGTAGAGCTGGAATCCGCTGAACACCGGCTTGCCCGTGATCACCTGTCGGCTCAGTTGGTCGGGGTCGATGATGTCGATGCCTGAGCTACCGCCTACGAGCACCATGCCGTCGTGGGTGAGGCACATGGAACGTTGGTTGTAGGGTCCTTGCTGCAGTCCGTCGAGATAGTTGTAGTTGCGTATGTCGAAGTCCCAGCGTCCATTCTTGCTGTTAAGCAATATGCAGGAGACACCGTATTCCGTGGTTATCCAGATGTTGTGCCTTGAGTCCTCCAATACCGCAAAGACGGCATTTCCCGCAAGTCCCGCCATTTGGTCGATGAGCGTGACACGGCCGGTGGAGTTGTCGAGGACATGGACTCCTGCGGGTGAGCAATACCACACGAGTCCGCGTGTGTCCATCATCACCTGTGTGTTTATTGCCGTAACGGCAGTCATGCGCGATGCGTCCTGGTCGAGTTTCAAGTTCACCACCTTGCGGGTCTTAGGGTCGATGAGCGAATAGTTGTTCGACGTGCCCACCACTATCCATCCTGCGTCTGCCATCTGCATCGACGAGACGTAGTTGCTCGAAAGGTGGGAGTTGTACTGGTCGTAGGTGGTTATTTCGCCGGTGTTTTGTTCTATGCACTGCACTCCGCCTCCCAATGTTCCGAACCAGATGTTCTTGTCTGGCGACTCCACTACAGCCCATACGTTGTCGTCGACGATGCAACCCGGTTTGTCGCCCTTGCGCAAGAAGGAGAACTTGCCGCCCGAATAACGTATCAAGCCACCGCCGAAAGTGCCAAACCACAGTGTTCCGTCGGAAGCACAGAGGCTCGCCACCATGACATTCGACGAGAGTCCGGCATTAGCCATGTTGAACGTCTGCATCTGTCCTGTCTTTGGATTATAGCGTATGAGTCCCTGCTCGTTTGTGCCGAGCCAGTAGTTGCCCTCGTGGTCCTCAACAACGGTGTTCACACTGCCTACAGCCACACTGCTGACATTCGACTTCTTCATAACCACCTGGTTCACGCCTCCGGTATAGGTGCCTATCCACATCTGTCCCTCGGTGTCGCGGTAAAGTCTTACGAGCGAGATGTCGGAAATGCTCGTGTCGTTTGTCTTGTCGTTGGTGTAGTTATAGAATTCATTCTGCTTGAAATCGATGACAAAGAGTCCGTTGTGGTCGGTGGCAACCCACATGCGCCCTTCGAGGTCTTCCATCACGTCCCATACAATAACATCGGCAGGCCAGTCTGCCATCCCCTTGTTCCTGAGCATGGAGGACAGGCTGTCGAACCATCGTTTCTGCTTCTGCACATAGACATGGCAACGTCCTCCGCCCAATATCCAATAGTTTCCGCCCTTGTCGATATAGAGGCGATATTCCTTGAGTTCTGAATGGTTAATTTTTGTCACATACCTTGACATCCACGCCATGCGTCCCCTTTCGCCGTCTAAGCATGTTATCACTCCCGTTTTGGTTATGCAGAGAGTGTTGCGTCCGTAGTCGGCAAAGGAGGAGATTTGCACGTTTTCCTTTGCGTTGCTCTTCATTTTCGCCACGGGGAAAGTGGCTTTCTTTCCTGTCTTGGGATTGTAGTAGTAGAGGTCGCTGTCCCACGACTTTATCCAGTAGTTCTTACGCTTGTCGATGTGCAGTTTCTCGATGTCCCCCATCACGCCAGCCTTCTGAATCCACGGCATGAGATTGCGCTCGAAACGTTCCGTCTTTGGATTATAGACACAGTATCTCGTTTCCTGCTGCACCCAGATGTTTCCGTCGGCATCCTCCGTGAGGTTGTCGATGTAGTCGCTTATCAGTGTGGTTGTGTCCTTGGTGTTGGACTGGAACACACGGAAGCGTGTGCCGTCGTAGCGGTCGAGTCCGTATTTCGTTCCTATCCACACAAAACCCTTCGAGTCTTTCATTATGCAGTTCACCTGCGAGTTTGAAAGCCCGTTGCGAGTGTCGAGTTTCTTGAATTTCAGTTCGGGCTTTGACGCCCATGTCGTCATAGTGGTCAGCAGCGCCACGACGAATGCCAATGTCTTGTAGTAGGTACTTCCCATAATGTAGTTCATTTTTCTAAGGTCTATGATTTTGCCGAAGTCTCCCTTATCACGAGTTTCTGCGGCACTATAACGTTTCTCACCTTGTTGTCGCCACCAATGGCTTTGAGCAGCAGTCTGCAAGCCTCAGCTCCCATTTTCTGCGACTGGTCGGCAATGACAGACATCCTCGGTGTGACGTATTCTGTATGCACGTCGTCGGTGAATCCTATCAGTGCCACGTCTTGTGGAATTTTCAGTTTCAACTGTCTTATCGCCGTGTATGCGGCAAAAGTTATTATGTCGTTGAAAGCCAATATGGCATCGGGGCGGTTGGGTTGCCTCAGTAGCTTCAGCGTGTTGTCCAACGCCGTATGGTAGTCAATCTTGTCGCACATCACTATCTCCCTGTCGATGGGTATGCGGTGCTCGCGCAGAGCCTCTAAATAGCCGTGTTTCCTACGTTTCACCATGTCGAGATGGTTTGGACCTCCAACGAAAGCAATGCGTCGGCTGCCGGTGCTTATCAGGTGTTCCGTTGCCATCTGCGCCGCCTCGTCGCCGTTGGCTGTCACAGTGGAGAACTTGTCGCTCATGCATGTCCTTCCAAAGAAAACAAGGGGTATTCCCATGTCGGCAATCTCCTCAAAATGCGAATAGTCGGTGGTGTCCTGTGCCAAACAGGCTATGATGCCTTCAACGTGCAGGTCAATGAAGTTGTCAACGGCCTTTGCCTCTGCAATACAGTCCTCGTGGCTGTTGGCGCTGATGACAGAATAGCCGGCTTTTGCCGCCTCTGCCTCAATGCCGTCGAGAACGGAGGAATAGAAATGGGTGACCAGATTGGGCACCACAACTCCTATTATTTTCGGGGCCTCACGCCGAAGGCTGCGGGCGAAGGGATTTGGCCTGTAGTTAAGTTCCTTTGCCAACGCCTTCACTCGCTGCTGCATCTCTTGCCCTATCTCCGGACTGTTGCGCAACGCACGGCTTACCGTGGCTATGCTCACTCCGAGTTTCGCTGCAAGGTCTTTCAGCGATGTCCTGTGTTTCACGTTATTCATATTATTTATGTAGGTTTCGTATGTTATTTGCGCTTGCAAATATACTCTTTATTTTTCAAAATCGCAAACGTTTACGTTGTTTTTTTTAAAAAAACGCTCCTATTTGGTGAAAAAAGCCTTAACTTTGCACCAGATTTTGTAATGAGTAATGAATAGTTGATAATAAGTTAGTTAGAAAACGTAATGGAGAAGGGATGTCGTGAGACATCCCTTTTTTCGCTTTTTTCTTGCAAATTTGACAAAAAGGCATTAACTTTGCACGCGGTAACAACATATAACCCGTTTTATAAAAATATGAAATACGCAATAATAGGCACCGGAGCCATAGGAGGCTACTACGGAGCACGCCTCGCAAAGGCTGGATTCGACGTGCACTTCTTGCTACACTCCGACTATCAGCATGTCGTGGAACACGGCATGAGGATTGACTCCTGCGACGGGAACTTCCAACTAAAGTCGCCTAACGTGTACCACAACACGGCAAGCATGCCGGAGTGCGACGTGGTGATAGTGGCGCTGAAAACCACCAACAACCACCTGCTTCCCTCGCTGCTCACACCGTTGTTGAAGCCGGAAACCATGGTGCTGCTAATACAAAACGGCATTGGAGTGGAACCTGACGTGGAAAAAATGTTCCCAGGTCAGCCACTCGCTGCAGGACTCGCGTTCATCTGTTCCGCGAAAGCTGGCCCAGGACACATCAACCACCAGTTCTACGGCAACATAAACATAGGCAACTACAGCTGCAACGACACGGAACGTTTCCAACGGCTAATCGACGACTTACGCACGGCAGGCATTGGAGCTGCCGCGGTTGACTATCTTGAGGCACGATGGAAGAAAGCGGTGTGGAACATGCCGTTCAACGGAATGACCGTGGCTCTCGACACCACAACAAACCATCTGCTTGCCTGTTCTTCCACTCACAAGCTAATCTACGACCAGATGCTTGAGGTGATAGGTGCAGCAAACGCTCTCGGAATAAAAAACATCGACAAGTCGTTTGCCGACAAGATGATTGCCAACACGCTGAAAATGCCTCCATACTCGCCAAGCATGAAACTCGACTACGACTTCCACCGACCAATGGAAATCGACTATCTCTATAGCCGTCCCATTGCCGACGCGAAGGCGGCAGGTTTCTGCATGCCAAAACTCGAGATGCTGGAGGCGGAACTGAGGTTTAAGGAAGTGAAGAATGTTTTAAAATGAAGAATTCTTTTGCAAACGAGAGCAGAGCCAAGCTCGCTTGAGCTATGCCGAGTGCAGCTAAAGAATCGACGAAGTCAATGAAGAGTTATGATTGATTATATAAAAGGTGAACTAACGGAACTCACTCCAGCCACGGCTGTAGTGGAGGCGGCTGGAGTGGGCTACGGAATGAACATTTCGCTCAACTCCTTCTCCGCCATACAGGGAAAGAAAGAAGTGAAACTCTATGTCTATGAGTCGATACGAGAGGACGCACACGTGCTCTTCGGCTTCGCATCGAAAAAGGAACGTGAGATGTTCCTGCTCCTCATCACAGTGTCGGGAGTGGGACCAAACACCGCACGAATGGTACTCTCGTCGATGAGTCCTGCAGAGCTTTGCGACAGCATCTCAACAGGCAACGAGCGCATGATAAAAACCATAAAAGGCATAGGACTGAAAACCGCACAACGCATCATTGTGGACTTGCGCGACAAAATTGTCTCTCTCGGCATCGCGGCGGAGATTCCTGCCGGTGGAGCAATTCAGCAACCCGTCAACAACGAGGTGAAGGACGAGGCGGTAAGTGCACTCACTATGCTCGGTTTCTCGCCTGCACCGTCGCACAAGGTAGTAGTACAAATTCTGAAGGAAACACCAGACATGCCAGTTGAGCAAGTGATAAAAAAGGCACTGAAACTGATAAAGTGACGTGGCGAGACTTCGGAAGAAACAACATGTCATTTGCTTATAGATTACATTTATTCACACAAAAATAGTAACAAATTGACAATTATGGCAACCGTTTTGCAATTTTCTCATCCGCAAAGACAATTATTTCACGGAAAAAGAGTAATTTTGCAGCCGCAAACAATAATATAAATTTCAAACAACTAAACATATATGAAAAAGATTAGGGCAGCCGTAGTGGGTTACGGCAACATTGGACGATATACAGTCCAGGCTCTCGAAGCAGCAAACGACTTCGAGATAGCAGGAATAGTACGACGCAACGGTGCGGAGAACAAGCCAGCGGAACTGGCACAGTATGAGGTGGTGAAGAACATCCGCGAACTGAAAGACGTTGACGTTGCCATTTTGGCAGCTCCAACACGCTCATGCCCAGAGTTCGCAAAGGACATACTTCCTCTCGGCATAAACACCGTTGACAGCTTCGACATCCACACAAGCATCCTCGACTATCGCCGCGAGCTGATGCCTATAAACAAAGAGACAGGCACCGTTTCGGTAATTGCCGCTGGTTGGGACCCAGGATCAGACTCCGTTGTACGCACACTGATGCAGAGCCTCGCTCCAAAGGGACTCAGCTACACCAACTTCGGTCCGGGTATGTCGATGGGACACTCTGTGTGTGTCCGCTCGAAAGAAGGCGTGAAGAACGCTCTCTCAATGACCATTCCTCTCGGCGAAGGCATTCACCGCCGTATGGTTTACGTGGAACTTGAAGAGGGATACAAGTTGGAGGACGTGACTAAGGCAATAAAGGCAGACCCTTATTTCGCCAACGACGAAACTCACGTGTTCCAAGTGGCTTCCGTTGACGACGTGCGCGACATGGGACACGGTGTTAACCTCGTGCGCAAGGGCGTGAGCGGACAGACTCAAAACCAGCGCCTGGAGTTCAACATGAGCATCAACAACCCTGCACTGACCGGTCAGGTGCTCGTAAACGTTGCACGAGCCTCAATGCGCCAGCAGCCTGGTTGCTACACAATGATTGAGATTCCTGTTGTGGATATGCTTGAGGGCGACCGAGAGGACCTCATAGCTCATCTCGTGTAAATAACAGCAACACAAAGACAACACATACACTCCATGCTGAGGGATTTGGGAGGCACCAACGCCTCGCAAATCCCTTTCTTATTGCCCCAATAGTGAGAAAAATATAAAAAGTCTTGGTCAAATGGATTTAATGTCGTATATTTGCAGCACAATAACTATTTACACCAATGAATATGAACATCAGAAAGACTTTACTGACCTTTGCCGTGGCTACTGCAATGACAGCCTCGGCACAACAGGCTCCGCAACTCAGAGCCGACAACATCGACGAAGTGCTTAAAGCAATGACTCTTGAGGAAAAGGCACGTTTGCTCGTGGGAGCAACTAATCAGGCTGAGACAGGTGGAGCAATGGGGGGCTACACGAAGAACCTTGTGCCTGGAGCTGCAGGAGTAACGGCAGCAATACCACGACTGGGAATACCGATGCTCGTGTTCGCCGACGGACCTGCGGGAGTGCGCATCGAGCCTAAGCGAGAGGGCGAGACAAAAACCTACTATGCCACAGGATTCCCCGTTGGCTCAACTCTTGCAGCTACATGGAACACCGCACTCGTGGAAGAAGTGGGAAAGGCAATAGGTAACGAGACAAGGGAGTATAACTGCGACGTTATTCTCGGTCCAGGTGTCAACATCCACCGCAACCCGCTCTGCGGACGCAACTTCGAATACTACTCCGAAGACCCGCTGCTCACTGGACGCATAGCGGCAGCCTATATACGCGGCGTGCAGAGCCAGAACGTGGGAACAAGCATAAAGCACTACGCAGTGAACTCCCAAGAGACCGACCGCATACGTGTTGACGAGCGACTCTCAAAGCGTGCCATGCGAGAGATATACCTACGTGGCTTCGAGATAGCAGTGCGCGAGAGCAACCCATGGACAGTAATGTCGTCGTACAACAAGATAAACGGCATCTTCGCACAGGAAAGCCATGAGCTGCTCACCGACATCCTGCGCACCGACTGGGGCTTCAAGGGAATGGTGATGACCGACTGGACAGGACTGCGCAACACAGCGGCACAGGTGCATGCAGGAAACGACCTCATGATGCCAGGATACGACTCACAGGTGGAGGATATTCTTAACAAAGTGAAAGCCGGCAAACTGAGCGTAGCCGATGTTGACATCTGCGTGCGCCGAATACTTGAGCTCTGCACCCTTTCGCCAAAGATGCAGGATTTCAAGGCATCGAACACTCCCGACCTCAAGGCACATGCCGCCATCACACGTCAGTCGGCTGCCGAGGGCATCGTGCTACTGCAGAACAAAGGCGTGCTGCCTCTGAAGGGAATAAAGACAGTTGCACTCTTCGGCGTAAACTCCTACGACTTCCTCCACTGCGGCTGCGGTTCGGGAAATGTAAACGTGCCTTACGTCATCGACATGGTGCAGGGACTGAAGAATGCGGGAATCTCAACAACAAAGACCCTTACGGAGATTTACCAGAAATATGCAGAATATGCGAAGGTGAAGTTTGAGGCTGACCGCGAGCCTACAAAGTGGTTCCAGATGCCTATGTTCGGCAAGGTGAAACTGCCTGAGATAGAACTTTCGCAGCGCTGCATCGACGAGAGTTGTCCTGAGGCAGACGCAGCAATAATAACCATCGGTCGTCAGGCTGGCGAAGGCACCGACCGTTCACTGGAGGAGGAGTTCAACATCACACCGCTTGAGCGACAGCTCATCGACCGCGTAAGCGATGCGTTCCGCAAGGCAGGCAAACCAGTTATTGTGGTTATCAACTCAGGTTCTGTTATCGAGACGGTATCGTGGCGTGACCGTGCCGATGCCATCATTATGGCTTGGCAACCTGGTGAAGAAGGTGGCAACTCCATTGCGGATATCATGACTGGCAAGGTGTGTCCATCAGGCAAAGTTACAATGACTTGGCCCATAACAGCCGCCGACCATCCTTCAACAGCCAACTTCCCACAGGACATGACACTCTATTCCTTTAAAGAGATGAAAGGTTGGGGCGCACCAATAAAGGGAGTGGATTTCACCAACCACGAGGAAGACATATATGTCGGCTACCGCTATTTCGACAGTTTCCAGAAGCCTGTAGCCTACCCCTTCGGCTTCGGTCTCAGCTACACCACCTTCGCCTACAGCAAGCCGACTGTCAAGGTGAATGGAGACAACGTGACACTGACCGTACAGGTGAAGAACACTGGCAAGGTGGAGGGCAAGGAAGCCGTACAAATCTATGTAACGGCTCCCGAGGCTGGACTTGAGAAGCCTTCAAAGGAACTGAAGTCGTTTGCCAAGACCCGTTCGCTTGCCCCAGGTGAGAGCCAGACCCTTACGATGACTATCCCTGTCCGCGACCTCGCCTCCTACGACGAACAGAATGCCCAGTGGCTCACTGCCGCAGGCAAATACACCTTCAGCTTTGCCGCCAACATCGACGACGTGCGCTGCACAGCCACAGCACAGCTGAAACAATACACGGAGAAGACCACCGATGTTCTCGCTCCTACAGAGCCACTTAACCTGCTTAAGAGGAAATAACTCCACAACAGATATCGCCCTGAACTCTCTCTGTCATTGGAAAATGTCAGGAGGCTCAGGGCGTTTT
>CALZDK010000019.1 GCA_945637645.1 uncultured Prevotella sp. | reverse complement strand
TCTCTTCCAACAGAGGCAACGCAAGAGGCTGGGACCATATCTTCAGTTTCTACAATCCCGAGATTGTGCAGACAGTGACAGGATGGGTGTATGAGAAAGATGGCTATGAGCTGCCTGCCGCTGTTGTGTATATGGTGGGCAACGACGGAACAAACCTTAAGCTCAACGTAAAGGGCGACGGATCGTTCACGCAACAGATAAAACCAAACGTGGATTATGTGTTGCTCGGAACATGCAAGGGTTATCTCAACCACCAGCAGCAACTTAGGGTAGAACCCGTAACTGAGTCTGAGGACACTGTGCTGCAGTTCCCCTTGGCTTCCATCATGGCTCCAGTGCTGATAGACAACATATTCTACGACTTCGACAAGGCAACACTTCGCCCAGAGTCGATGACCTCGCTCGACGAACTGGTGAAGCTGCTCAACGAGAACCCCAACGTAACAATAGAACTTAGCGCACACTGCGACTACAAAGGTTCGGCGGAATACAACAAGGTTCTCTCGCAACGGCGTGCGGAGAGCGTCGTAAGGTATCTTATAGAAAAGGGAATAGCCCGCGACAGACTAACTCCCGTGGGCTATGGCAAGGAAAAACCAAAGACGATAAAAAAGCGTGTTGCTGAGAAATACGACTTCCTTAAAGCCGACGACGTGCTTACGGAAGAGTACATAAAGAGCCTTTCACCCGACGAACAGGAACTTTGTAACCAGCTCAACAGGCGCACAGAATTTCGCGTGTTGCGAACCACTTACCACCTCTTCGACAACTCCGGGCGACCGAGGAAATAAATGGCTGTCGCCGCAGCTATTGTCGGTATGAGAAGAATAAGCGGCACAGTGTTTATGAGCAAAAACTTGAAATCGATGCTCACTGCCAGTGCGAACACTGACGCAAGAAGGTCGAAAGCCATGTTCCATCCACGAAGGAAAAAGAAAAGGGCTATGCCTGCAGCTATGCAAACGATTTCCAGCAGCCTCACTTTCTTGCGAAGCCTTTCCACTGCCTGGTTTCTCAGCTTTTGCTGCTGAGGCAGTGCACTAATCACTCTCTCCGAGAATCCGTTGTCCTCAATCTGGAGTTCTGCTGTCTCCTTGAAGAAATCGTCGAGCAATATGTCTTTTTCGTCTTTCATAATATCCTTTGTTTAGTAACCGTTGCTTTTTAGAAACTGAACCATCAAGTCCTTGCCTCGTTTCAGGTGAGATTTCACTGTCCCAAGTGGCATGTTTGTTATTTCTGCTATCTCATCAATCTGCCGCCCGTCTATCAGTTGCATGGTGATGCAGGTGCGTTGCGTTTCAGAGAGTCGGGCGAGGGCTTCATAGATGTCTCGTCGTATAATCGTGTCCGTAGGCGTGATGTCTGGATGTGTTATGTTGTCGATGTCTGTCGTTGGGTGTAGGCTGCGGCAGTGGTCGTAGTAGGTGTTATATGCAATGCGCATCAGCCATGTGCCAAACGACGAAGTGCCATGGAAACTTCTGATATGTGTATATGCCTTGACGAATGTGTCCTGCGCAAGGTCGTCGCTCAGCTGCGAGTCTCCCAAAGTCTGGGCAAGGAAAAATTTCCTCACCCTCGACTGGTATTTCCTCACTAACTGGTCGAAGGCTTTCTTGTCGCCGCCTATCGCCAAGCGAGCTATGAGCGTCATGTCGTTGATATATTCCATTTGTGCAGGATTAATTCGTTTTGGCTGGGCGGACTGTCGTGTGTCCGCCCTTGCCTGATTTCTTAGTACCTAATTGTTGTTATCCTGTCAATCTATTCTGGTTTGGTCAAATCTTTAGCCTCGTCAGCCTTTGGTTCTTCCATGGAGGGTTGTTCATTGGTAGTGGGCTGCTCCTCAACAGTGGGCTGCTCCTCAACAACCTTCTTTGTAGAACGTGCCATATACAGTTGTCCTGCACCGAAGCAAGCAATAAGGAATCCTATGCCGCCGAAGAAGTCGTTGTTCCAGAAGGAGAGGCAGCAAACCATGAGTCCAAGACCTATGGCGAGATGCTTGATGCCCCGTGTGCGGAGGTCGTTGTCGTAGATGTATTCCTTGTGTGAAGACCTTGGAGCGGATGTGTAGTGGCTTTCGGCTTTTGGCTTTGCCTCACGATATATAATGCGCTCAGTGCCTGGAATTGGCTGTCCGTTCTTTATTGCCGTCTCTGCCAGGCGTATGCGGTCGCGGCGGTTTTGCTGGATGAAGTAGAGAATCATCATCAGTATTGAGATGGGTGCGCCAATGAAGATGATGAAGATAATTACTATAAGATAGATACCGCTTCTTTCCAACTTGTCGAGTATGCGCTCGGCAAACTCCCTGTCATCCTCGTCCATTTGGCTCTGATATTGTACGCGATAGGCTGAAGGCTGGTAGTCTTCTTCCTCGTCGATGGAGGTGGTGTCGGAGTAGGCTACTGCCGCGTCGGGCTGTGCTGCTGCCTTTGCTGCTGCTGCCGAGTCGGATGCTGCCTGTTGCTTTGCCTTGTTGTCAACTATCGTTGTACGAGGGGTGTGGCGGTGCTGTTGTGCCGAAGCCATCATTGTGCTGCTTGGGAGCAGTGCCATCAGCGCTGCAAATGCCCAAATAATCATGTTTTGTTTCATATTTTCGTCCATTTTTTGTTTATTCTTTGTTATTTTGACGTATCTGTTGCCAATAAAGTTGCAAAGATGCAATTTTTTTTTTATTTTTGCAAGCCAAAAGAAGAAAAATATGAGGAAATTGCCTGAAGACTTCGTGTCTTATACCAAAAAGGTGATGGGAGAGAGCCGTTTTGCCCGATTCATCGACTCGTTTGACGACGAGCCGCCTGTCAGCATAAGATTGAATCGACATAAGGTGAATGTTCAACCTTCTACGCAACCAGTCTCCTGGTGCTACGAAGGTCACTACCTCGACCATCGTCCGCAATTCACCTTCGACCCTTTGCTGCATGCGGGTTGCTACTATGTGCAAGAGGCATCGTCGATGTTCATCGATCATGTGCTTCGGCAGCATGTTGACAAGCCAGTGGCGATGCTCGACCTTTGTGCGGCTCCAGGTGGCAAGAGTACGGCTGCTCTTGCGGCTTTGCCCGAAGGCAGTGTGCTTGTGAGCAACGAGCCGGTGAAGACCCGCGCAAACGTGCTTGCCGAGAACCTCTCGAAATGGGGAAACCCAAACGTGATAGTCACCAATGCATATCCTGCCGACATAGCAAGGTCGGGAGCCTTGTTCGACGTGGTGCTCTGCGATGTGCCTTGTTCCGGCGAAGGAATGTTCCGAAAGGACGAGGCCGCAATAGGCGAGTGGAGTGTTGCCAATGTGGAAAAGTGTTGGCGACTACAGCGTGAGATAGTTGCCGAGGCATGGAAAGTGCTTAAGCCAGGAGGCATACTTGTTTATTCCACCTGTACGTTCAACCTGCATGAGAATGAGGAAAACGTGAGCTGGATAATTGAGGAGTTGGAAGCCTTACCACTTGGAGTTGACATTCAGGAAGACTGGAACATCACTTCCTCCCTTCTTCAGGGATTCGATGTACCTGTCTGTCGTTTCATTCCTGGCATAACACGAGGAGAGGGACTTTTCATGGCTGTGATGAGAAAAGGCGAAGCCTATTCCTGCTTCACCAAGGGGGAGAGAGCTAAGCGGAAGGGAGGAAAGGAGAAAAAAGTGTCCGACACTTTTGCCGCTCCATGGAAAGGATGGAAAGGATTGGGCGAAAGTTTCCAGTATGCAGAATTAGGCGAGAAGGTGCTTGCCATACCTCGTCAGCTTATACCTTATTATAATATATTAAGGGAAGCAAGGACTCACATAGTGAAGGCTGGAGTGGCACTCGGCACAGTGAAAGGGCGTGACCTTGTTCCAGACATAGAGTTGGCTCTCTCTTACTGTCTCGACAAAGACCTTTTCCCCACCTACGATGCCGATCTCGACACCTCGCTCGCCTATCTGCGTCGCGAAGTCATAGATCTTCCGTCCGACATACCAAAGGGCTATGTGCTGATAACCTATGAAGGGCATCCGCTTGGTTTCGTGAAAAACCTCGGCAACCGTGCCAATAATCTATATCCGCAAGAGTGGAGAATCCGCACGCGCCAATAACCTTCAACATTCAATCTTCAACAATAAATCTCCAAAGTTAAATCTTCAACATATAATAAAACAATGAAGCAATATTTAGACCTACTCAATAGAATACTAACAGAAGGCGCGCAGAAAGGCGACCGAACAGGTACCGGCACGCTGAGTGTGTTTGGAAACCAAATGAGATTCAACCTTGCCGATGGTTTCCCCTTGTTGACAACAAAGAAACTGCATTTGAAGTCGATAATCTACGAACTCCTTTGGTTCCTAAATGGCGACACCAATGTTCGCTATCTGCAGGAACACGGTGTGAGAATCTGGAACGAATGGGCTGACGAGAACGGCGAACTCGGTCCTGTCTATGGACACCAGTGGCGTTCGTGGCCCGACTACAAAGGAGGAACAATAGACCAGATAGCAAACGTGGTAAACCAACTGAAGCACAATCCTGACTCGCGCCGCATGATTGTAAGTGCATGGAACGTTGCCGAGGTTGACTCCATGGCTCTTCCTCCGTGCCACACAATGTTCCAGTTCTATGTAGCCAATGGTCGTCTGAGCCTTCAGCTCTACCAGCGTTCAGCCGACACTTTCCTTGGCGTTCCGTTCAACATTGCAAGCTATGCCCTGCTGCTGCAGATGATGGCTCAGGTGACAGGCTTCGAGCCAGGAGATTTCATCCACACCACTGGCGACACCCATCTCTATCTTAACCATCTCGACCAAGCCCGACTGCAAATCACCCGTGAGCCTCGTCCATTGCCAGTGATGAAGATTAATCCTGACGTGAAGGACATCTTCAGCTTCCGCTACGAGGACTTCAAACTTGAAGGCTACGACCCATGGCCTCATATAAAGGCAGAAGTTTCGGTTTGAGAAAAGTTCAACCCCTAAATTTTCAACGTTCAACCTTTAATATTCAACGTAATGACTGTTTCAATTATAGCCGCCGTGGCGCGCAACCGTGCCATCGGCAACGACAACAAACTTATATATTGGTTGCCCGACGACCTGAAGCGTTTCAAGTCGCTCACCACAGGTCACACCATAATCATGGGACGACGAACCTTTGAGTCGCTCCCTAAGGGTGCATTGCCCAACCGCCGCAACATTGTCCTCTCCACCACAGTAAGCCAGCTGCCAGGTTGCGACTGCTACAAGTCGCTCGACGAGGCACTTGCCCACTGCACTCCCGACGAGGAGATATTCATCATTGGCGGCGCACATGTCTATCAGCAATCCATCGCCATTGCAAATCGTCTCTATCTTACCGAGGTTGACGACACACCACAGGCTGCCGACTGCTTCTTCCCCGACTATTCCGATGGCTGGTCAGAGGTAGCGCGTGAGCATCACTGTCGCGACGAACGTCACAACCAAGACTTCGATTTTGTTGATTACGTAAGAAAGTAAGAGGTCAATGCCGCGAATAGTTCTTCTTTGAGTCGAAGGCAAGTCTGCGGAACAGCTCCTCGCGTCCGAGGGCAAAGCTTTGTATTCGTATAGGGTACTTCTTTTTTATGCGTTTTTTTTTGTTGCAGACTTGTCAGTTGAAGAAATTCCAGGAGAGGCCGAAACGGAGGATGGTGTTGTTCTGCGCATAGTGGGGCGCGAGGAACTGCATACGATTTCCGCTGCCGGCATTGGCATGACTGTAAACCAGGAAGAAGCGCGTCTGGCGGAGGTGCATGTTGGCATATATATCCACGAAAGGATAGCCGCCGAGCTCCACACGGCTCTCCGCGTTCTGCTGCACTGCATACTGGCTTAGCTGCGGGCTATAGTCAGGAGCATAGTATTTTGTGAAGAACGTGGCATCGGCTCCAAGGTCAATAGACAACACCTTTGCTATCTTGAACTGTAGATAGAGATTGGTGAAGAGGTTCAGCGTAGGAACGGGCAACACATCCTTCTGACTGCTGTTCTGATAGGTGACTACGTTGTCCCAATGCAAAGGACCTAATTTGAAATCCTGCATCAGCTGTGCCGTGATGAGGTTGATGTTGCTGCCGCACTGGTTCACCGAGGCAGTCATGTTGGTAAGGTCTGTCTTTGTCTTGTTGTAGCTGACACCAAGATAGGTGTAGTTCTGTATCTCTTCTACGGCAACACGCAGTCGGGTCTTGGTCTTGCGGTAAGTGAATAGTCCTTCAATGCGTGTTCGTGTTTCCTTGCTCAGGTTGTCGTTGTCCCACCAAAGATGCTTAGAGTGGTAGTGGCGATGAAGGAATGTTGGGTGAAGATTATAGAAATATGCCTTTGCGGCAAGTGTGAGAGTGTCGCCCCACAGACGGAAATTGAGGTCGGTGGAGAAATCGACTTTCAGCTGTCCTGCATCCTCGCCCACAAGCCATGTCTCTGCAGAGAGATTATAGTGGAAGGTGTTGCCAAGCGACTTTATGAGCTGGCCGCCGACGCTAACGGTGTTTTCGTTCCACTTTCCCATCACCACAGCCTTCTGTCCTTCCTCGCCTGTGGACACGAGGTCGGGCATGGTGAACTTTCGCAGTTCGTGGGTGGCAAAGACCTTGAGTCCTGCCTTCACCCATTTGTTGAATCCCTCGAGCATGGCAATGGCGAAAGTGTTTTTCACCTGGGTGAGCTTTGTCTGGTCGAATATGGAGTCGCCGGCATAGATGTTGTCGGCATTGGTGTCGTAATATGTATTGGCATAGTAGTCCTTGGGCGACTGGTATGCCTGATAGATATGGTCGTAGTTGTTGAAGTCAAGGGTATGTATGAAGCTTGTCACCGGCACATACTCTTTCTTCATCGTTGCGGCAATGGAGTCCTCCATGGCCTTAGCAGCGAGCAGGCTGTCCATAGCTGCCTGGTTGTTCACCTTTATGCGTGTGGAGTCGGCAGCTGCCATGTCGCCCTTTGGCTCCTCGCCCACTATTGCAGCTCCGTCAGGACGTCCCTGTGGCGCTTTCTCCTCCTTGCGTTTTGATGTGCGTTGGTCTTTTCCGTCCTTCTTGTCGGCTTTAGCCTTGTCGTTGTCTTTCTTCGACTGCTCGGCAAATTTTTTCGCCTTTATTTCCTCGTCGGTCATCTTCACGTTGCGGTAGAAGCCGACGCTGTAGCGGTGTGTAAGGAAGAAGTGTATGCTGTTGTTTCTGTTCCAGTTCTGCGTGAGCACTGTAGGCATTTCGTTGGTGGCATACTGGTCGTCGAATATCTCAGGCTTGGTGATATACTCGTCGTTGGTAAGTCCTCCGTTCTCGGCTGCCTTTCTGTGGTAGGTGGAGAACATGGTATGCATCTTATATCGGTCGCCGTCGTAGGAACCATAGAGCAATGCTCCGAAATGAGAGGTGCTCTGGCTGTCGAAATAGCCTCTGGCGTAGGAGTAGTTGAGGTCGAAGCCCACACCAAGTCGCTTGTTGGCATTTACGGCAAACTTTGCGTCGATGTGGTCCTCGCCGTTTGTCTTGTCGCCGCAGTTGTCGTATTTCACCACGGTGAGTGGAGACAGGGTGTTGGTGAAGTGATATGTGTCGGGTTGGAAGGTCACGTGGTCATAAGCCTGCACGAAGGCAAACTGGTCGGTGAGAGGGCGGTCAGCCACGATTCGGTTAATGCGCGGTGTATAGTTGTTGCCTATGGTGTTGTACTCGCCTCGCACGCCGGTGTTGAATATGGTATTCATGAAGAGGTGCATGCTCGTGTCGGGCTTGGCAGGCATCACGTCGCCAAATCGGCGGTCGATGGTCCACACCCTAAGTCCCTTGGGCACTTCCTTGTTTTTCGTGGTGTCGTTGTTGTGCTTGTTGAAGTTGCGGTTTTGCTGTTGGCTATCGCCGTCGCTGAGGTATCCATTACCATTGGTGTTTATCTGGTCGAACCCCTGTGCCACAGCAATGGCAGCCATGAGTAGCGCCGCAAATATGGAGAAAAGTCTTTTCATTCTAAACCTTGAATAATCTTAATGCCACTTCCACGCTTTTCACGATAACAGCCGCGCCAATTACCCAACCTCCCGTAGGTACGTCGTAAGTAACATACACCACGGCTCCGACCACGGCAAGGAGCATGAAAACAATGTTGAGCACATTGCGTATTTTAAGCATAAGGACCTCACGAGGGTCCTCATCGTTAAGTTGGCTACGGTGAAGTCGCGACTTCACAATCTCGTCTATCTGTTGATCCTTGTCTGTTGTCATTTCTTGTCGTTGAGCAGCGAGTTTAACTTATTGAAAATAAAATCCTTTCGGTCGATGGTCTTCCTGCGGAACTTGCCGCTGATGCGTGCCAGCTTCTGCTTGTTTTTGCGCAGGGCATACTCGTCGGTTATCCATTCCTCAGCCTTGTATTGCTGCGGGTCGCGCTCCTCCTCGTAGAGGTAGTGTATGTGAATCATTCTCACGCTTGCCTTCCCGTCCTCGCACTCAGCCACAAGGCTGTAGAAAAAGCGTGTGCGGTCGAGCGAGAGCGATGTGCTCTTGAATACAAGCCACTCCTGGAAGTTTCCGCATATCTCACCCTTGACGGTGTCGGCTATCACCACGCGGCTGAATTCCGTTTGGTTTGCCTCCGTGGTCATCTTTGTTAAATATTTGAGCACAATATTGTAGATGTCGTCCTTCGACTTTCCTGGAGCCTCTATCACTGTGGAGAATTCCACCCTTCCATCTACCAAGGGCACTGCGCCCTCAAGGTATTTCTGGTCGGGATTGACATTTGTTCCCTCGGTTTCCTCCTGTTCTATTCTCTCCCAGGTGTTGTCTTGTGCGTTTGCCCACAATGGCAATAAGCACAGTATTGCAATCATCAGTTTCTTCATTTCTTTAATGCTTTAGTTGAAAATATTGGGCAAAGTTACAAATAATATTTTTAATATTAGTCCTATGTCTCACAGATTAACACTTTTTTTATGCCTTTTTGGGTTTGTCACTCCTCTCCAAGCAAGGTCTTGAGCCTAATAATCTCGTCACGATACTGAGCTGCCTGAATGAAATCGAGATTCTTGGCGGCTTCCTTCATCAGTTTCGTGGTGTTGGCAATGCTCTTCTCAAGCTGCTCTGGAGTCATGCTGCGGATAATAGGGTCGGCGGCGAAAGCACCCTCGGCAGGACCGATGTATGCTGTCTGCGCATAGCCTTGCTGTTTCTTCTCAGTCGGTTCCTCCACTCCTGCCTCATGTCTGAGGCTGCTCTTTGAGTTTTTCGTAATCTGCTGTGGGGTGATGCCGTTCACCTCGTTGTAGTGAAGCTGTTTCATGCGGCGGCGATTTGTCTCGTCGATGGTTTCCTGCATGCTCTTCGTTATTGTGTCGGCATACATTATCACTTTGCCGTTGACGTTACGGGCAGCTCGTCCGGCTGTCTGTGTAAGGCTTCGTTTGCTGCGGAGAAATCCCTCTTTGTCGGCGTCGAGAATGGCTACGAGCGACACTTCAGGCAAATCAAGTCCCTCGCGCAGGAGGTTTACACCCACGAGTACATCGTAAACTCCAGCTCGCAAGTCCTCAAGAATCTTTACACGGTCGAGTGTAGCAACGTCGCTATGGATATAGGCTGTTTGTATGCCGTGCTCAAGCAGATACTCGGTTAGCTCCTCTGCCATGCGCTTAGTCAGGGTGGTGACGAGCACACGCTCGTTGCGGTGGCTTCTTGTGAGTATCTCGTCCGTGAGGTCGTCAATCTGGTTCTCGCTCTTCCTTACGTCGATCTCAGGGTCGAGAAGACCTGTAGGTCGGATTATCTGTTCCACTACAACTCCCTCTGACTCATTGAGCTCAAAGTCGGCGGGAGTGGCGGAGACGTAGATTACCTGATTAGTCATCTCTTGAAACTCTTCGAAGGTGAGCGGGCGGTTGTCGAAGGCTGCGGGCAGACGGAAACCATACTCCACGAGGTTTCGTTTCCTCGCCCTGTCGCCACCGTACATGGCATTGACTTGCGGCACGCTGACGTGGCTCTCGTCGATTACCATAAGATAGTCGTCGGGGAAGAAATCCAGTAGGCAGTATGGACGCTCACCTGCCTTTCGTCCGTCGAAATATCTTGAATAGTTCTCTATGCCCGAACAGTGTCCCAATTCCTTTATCATCTCCATGTCGTATTCCACACGTTCCTTTATCCTGTCTGCCTTGATGGGGTCGCCAAGGTCCTGGAAATAGGCTATCTGCTGCACAAGATCGTCCTGAATCTGGCGTATGGCAATATTTGTCTGCTCCTGTGTTGTCATGAACAGGTTGGCAGGATAAAGACGGTATTCGTCAAACTGTGCCAAGCGCGACATGGTCATTGCGTCGAGTTCCTCTATGGCGTCAATCTCGTCGTCCCAGAACGAAATCCTGACAATGGTCTCGCTATAGGCAGGGGCAATATCTACCACATCGCCCTTAACGCGGAAGTTTCCTCTCTGCAGTTCGATGTCGTTGCGTGTGTAGAGAGCCTGTACAAGTTTGCGCAAGAGCACGTTGCGGTCTATCGTTTGACCGCGACGCACCTCTATGACGTTCTCCGACAAGGCAATGGGGCTTCCCATACCGTAGATGCAGCTCACCGACGATACGACCACCACATCGCGCCGTCCTGATAGAAGCGACGAAACGGCACGTAACCTCAAACGGTCGATTTCCTCGTTTATGGCCAAATCCTTTTCTATATAGGTGTCGCTCGCTGGCAGATATGCCTCCGGCTGGTAGTAGTCGTAGTAGCTGACATAGTACTCTACCGCATTTTCTGGAAAGAAACCGCGCATCTCCTCATAGAGTTGGGCGGCAAGGGTTTTGTTGTGGCTTATGATAAGCGTAGGACGGTTGATGCTGGCAATGACATTTGCCACCGTAAAGGTCTTTCCCGAACCAGTCACTCCGAGCAGTACCTGCGCCTTGTCGCCACGTCGGAGACCGTCCGTCAGTTGCTGTATCGCCTCAGGCTGGTCACCTGTAGGTTTGTATTTAGAAGTCAATTTGAATTTGCTCATAAATGCAAAATTACACAATTTCGGCGTAATAAACGTTATAAATGCAGACTTTTTTGCAAAAAACACCTATTTTACTTTGGAATATGAGGGAAAATGAGTAATTTTGCACACTCAAAAGACATAAAGATGAAAAAATACGCATACATCATACCACTTTTGTGCATAGCTTTGCTGAGCAGTTGCGCGGCAGAGTTTAACAGGGTGTATAAGTCTAACGACATCGACTATAAGTATGAATTTGCAAAGGAATGTTTTGCAATAGGCAAGTTCAACCAGGCGGTCGTACTGCTTCAGGAACTTGTCACTATACAAAAAGGTACGGACAAGGCACAGGAATGTCTCTACATGCTTGGCATGGCAGAGTATTGCGACAGGGATTTCGAGAGCGCCTCAGAGACATTCAAGAAATATTTCTCGTCATATCCCAAGGGAATCTATGCCGAACAGGCATGTTTCTATATCGGACAGTCGCTCTACCAGTCAACACCGGAGCCACGACTTGACCAAACGGCAACGGTAGGCGCCATCAATGCCTATCAGGAATTCATCGACTTCTTTCCCGAATCGTCATACAAGGAGCGTGCCCAGCAGCGACTCTACGAACTGCAGGACAAGCTGATACTGAAAGAGTATCTCTCGGCAAAGCTCTACTACAATCTTGGCGAGTATTTCGGCAACTGCATCAATGGAGGTTCTAACTACGAAGCTTGCATAGTGACTGCGGAGAACACTCTGAAGACATATCCTTTCACCAGCATGCGCGAGGACTTCTACCTGCTGATAATGAAGAGCAAGTTTGAGCTTGCCGAGCAGAGCGTGGAAGAGAAGCGCATCGACCGCTATAGGGAAGCGGAGGACGAATGCTACGGATTCATCAACGAGTTTCCCGAAAGCAAGGACAGGGCAACGGCAGAGAAATATATTGCCAAATGCAAGAAAGTGACGGGAGACTGATGGGGGAATAAGGATTAAAGAATTAAAGGATTAAAGAATTAAAAAAAATAAGGATTTAATCTTTGGGTTAACGAAAGACAAATAAAAATAACATAAAGTACAATGGATTATAAGAAATCAAAGGCTCCGGTAAATACCGTGACCCGCAACATCATGGATTTGTGCAAAGACACTGGAAACATCTACGAGAGCGTGGCAATCATCTCTAAGCGCGCTAACCAGATTTCAGTGCAAATAAAGGAAGACCTCAGCAAGAAACTCGCAGAGTTCGCTTCCTACAACGACAGTCTTGAGGAAGTGTTTGAGAACC
Source organism: uncultured Prevotella sp. (assembly GCA_945637645.1). GTDB lineage: Bacteria > Bacteroidota > Bacteroidia > Bacteroidales > Bacteroidaceae > Prevotella. Next base: position 2,978 of record CALZDK010000019.1, on the reverse strand, counting down.
GTGAGCAGATAGAAATCTCACGTTACTACGAGAAGCTTCCAAAGCCATCTCTGCTCGCTACACAGGAATTTGTAGAGAACAAGGTTTACTGGCGTGACCAGCAGAAGGATTCACAGAACAACTAAGTCGTTGGGGCGTAAGGAATGATACAGCGTAAACAGACTTTGTTCATGTTGGTGGCAGTGGTGTTGAGCATACTTTGCCTCTGCCTGCCAATAGGGACTTTCTATGCCGAAGGCATGCGTATGGGAACGGAGTATAATCTTTGGATTTACACCATGCAGGGCACGAGGGACTTCTCTGTCTGCCCACTCTTCGTCATACTGCTGCTCTCGTCGGTATTGGGGCTATACTCCATATTCTGCTTCCACAACCGCGTGCTTCAAGCGCGCCTCTGCGTTTTCAACATGCTGATGCTGATAGGCTGGTACATCGTCTTCGCCGTGTTCAGCCAGGTGCTTGGAGGTGGAAAGATAACGTTTGAGATTGAGTTTGCCGCAGGGGCTCCGATGTTCTCCATAGCTATGTATTTCATGTCATACAAGGCAATATGGTCGGACGAGAAACTCGTAAGGTCCGCCGACAGAATAAGATAAAAAACAATGAAGAAAAAGAAATAGACAAAAGCCGCAGACAGCAATGACAACCATTGTTTTCTGCGGCTTTTCTCAGATAAAGAGGAATCATGGGAATAATTGCACTCGTCATATCTTGGTTCACAATAGTTGAACTGAACTGCGAAAACCTGTTCGACTGCCGTCACGACTCTCTGAAACAGGACACGGAGTTCACACCAGAGGGCAATAGGAAATGGACGGTAAGCAAATATTGGAAGAAAGTGAACAACATTGCCCAGACACTTATGTCGTGTGGAGAAGACGGACAACTGCCCGACCTGATTGCCTTGTGCGAGGTGGAGAACGACAGTGTGGTGCGCGACCTCTCTCGCCGATCACCGCTTAGGGCAGGGGCATACGAATACGTAATGACCGACTCGCGCGACCCAAGAGGTATTGATGTTGCCCTTCTCTACAGCCGACCTACCTTTAGGCCTATAGCATCTATAAGCATAAGGCCAGAAGGCAACTTTGAGGAGCATCCGCCCCGCGACCTACTATACACAAAGGGTATAAAAATAGGTGGCGACACGCTCCACGTTTTTGTAGTGCATGCACCAAGCCGCATAGGCGGAAAAAAGTCTTCGGAACATAGGAGGATGGCGACAATACAGGCGTTAACAAATACTGTGGATTCGATATTCCATGAGTCTGCAAACGCGAACATCATAATAGCCGGAGACTTCAACGCCACGGCAGACGAGCTTCCGCTCATCACGATCGGGAGACACCGAATGGTGAACGCAAGCCTGAAGGCAAACGGAAAGAACGGTGCCAAGGGCAGCTACAAATACGAGGGCAAGTGGGAGAGCATCGACCACATACTTATAAGTCCTTCGCTCCGCAATGGGCGAACGGAGTGCAGACTGCACGATGCGGAATGGCTTCTTGAACCCGACAAAAAGTTTGGAGGCTGCAAGCCACAACGCACCTTCAACGGATGGAAATACAATCCGAAAGGATGCAGCGACCACCTGCCTGTGGTGCTAACCATTAAGGAGGAAAAGGACAAGCGCGCCGATGGTGATATTTTTTCGTCGCTATATAAAAATAATATTCCGTTTTTCTTGCAAGAATGGAAAAATAACATTAATTTTGCAACCAATTTTAGTAATATAATATAATAATATGTGTGGTATTGTAGGTTACATCGGAAAAAAAGAGGCTTTTCCAATCCTTATCAAGGGATTGAGACGGCTGGAATATAGAGGCTATGATAGTGCTGGTGTCGCACTGATAAATCAGGAAGGAAACCTTAACGTTTATAAGACAAAAGGCAAAGTTGATGATCTCGTGCAATATTGTGAAGACAAGAACGTCTGCGGAAATATAGGCATCGCACACACGCGATGGGCAACACACGGAGAGCCGTCGTCGGTAAACGCCCACCCCCACTACTCACAGTCGCAGAACCTTGCAATAATCCACAATGGAATAATTGAGAACTATGCCCAAATCCGTGACCGTCTGTTGGCAAAGGGCATCAAGTTCGTATCAGACACCGACACAGAGGTTCTCGTACAACTTATTGAGTATGTGCAGACAAAAAAACAGTGCGACCTGCTCACAGCCGTTCAGCTGTCGCTACACGAAGTGATAGGAGCATACGCGATAGCTATTCTCGACCATAGGAATCCTGACACAATAATTGCTGCCCGCAACCAAAGTCCTCTCGTCGTTGGTATTGGAGAGGAAGAATATTTCCTTGGCTCTGACGCAAGCCCGATTATAGAATACACCGACAAGGTGGTTTATCTTGAGGACGGAAACATTGCCGTTGTTAGTCGCAATGAGGACCTTAAGGTAGTCAATATCCAAAACAGAAAACTTTATCCCGAAATACAGACCGTTGATATCAATCTCGGTCAGATAGAGAAATGCGGATATCCGCACTTTATGCTGAAAGAGATTTTCGAACAACCCGACTGTCTCACAAACTGCATGCGTGGTCGCGTCAACGTGGCGACAGACAATGTCGTTCTCAGTGCGGTTATTGACTATAAGAAACAACTGCTGAAAGCAAAACGATTCATCATTGTGGCTTGCGGAACATCATGGCACGCAGGTCTTATAGGCAAGCAACTTATTGAAAGTTTCTGCAGAATACCCGTTGAGGTGGAGTATGCATCGGAATTCCGCTACCGCAATCCAGTGATTACGAAGGAAGACGTGGTTATTGCAATCTCACAGTCGGGAGAGACAGCCGATACCCTGGCTGCCGTAAAGTTGGCAAAAAAACACGGAGCGTTCATCTACGGTATCTGCAACGCCATAGGCTCCAGCATTCCACGTGCCACAAACACTGGAAGCTACATACACGTAGGGCCGGAGATAGGCGTGGCATCGACACAGGCAGTCACA
>CALZDK010000018.1 GCA_945637645.1 uncultured Prevotella sp. | reverse complement strand
GGTCGTAGCGTGCCCAGGTGAGGAGGTTGTTGCCTGAGGCATAGAGCCTAATATTGTCTATGCCACACTTCCTTGTCCACTCTTTGGGGAATGTGAAGCCGAAGGTGAGATTTTTCAGACGTATGAAGTCTGAACTGTGGAGACGTCGGCTTGTGGAGTAGCTGCTCATGGGATAATCTGGAGCTTCCATGAACAGCTCGTAGTTGGTGTGGTCGCCAGGTTTTTTCCACGACTGGCTGTAGTAGGCGGGAATGTTTGCCTCAAGGTCGTCGCCGCCATGCTCTGTCTTCTGTGCCCATGTGTCGTAGGAGTAGCCGCCAAACTGGTAGGAAATCATGAAGTTGAGGTCGAACCACTTGTAGCGCAGTGTGTTTGACAGGCCTCCGGTGAAGTTTGGCTCGGCGTGTTTCATTGGAATGCGCATCGCCTCGTCGGGATTTTCCGTTATTACCTTTTGATAGTTGCCGTCGGCATCCTTGGTGTTGGTGTAGAACTGTGGCTTTCCGTTGTCGGGATTGATGCCTGCAAACTCAATGACATAGAAGGTGCGGTAGGGACTTCCCACCTGGTGTATCTGTGCACCGCTGACAATCTCAGTCTGTGTGCCGTCGAGTTTCACTATCTTGTTCTTGTTGTGTGAAATGTTAAACGTGGTGTTCCAGGTGAAGTCCTTTGTCTGGAAGTTTTTCGATGTCACCTCAATCTCCAGTCCTTCGTTTTTCACTTCGCCGATGTTGAGGAGATAGCTGCCAAAGCCAGTGGTCATGGAGATGGGATAGTCCATGAGCAGGTCTTTTGTTGTTCGCGTATAGTATTCCACCGTCACGTCAATCCTGTTCCAGAGTCTGAAGTCGATGCCCAGGTTAAGGTTGTAGTTGGTCTCCCACGAAAGTTGGTCGTTGGCTATCTGTGAGAGGCTGAACGCCGGGTCGCCAATATAGCTTTCCGACAATCCCAAAAGACCGTAATAGCCATAGTAGTCGGTGGGGAGAGTACCGTTCACTCCGTATGATGCGCGTAGCTTCAGTTCGGAGAGCCATCCTGAGAGCGGCTTCATGAACGTTTCCTCTGTCATTCGCCATGCACCGGACACAGACCAGAACTTGCCCCACCTGTTGCCCGAGGCGAAGCGTGAGCTGCCGTCGGTACGGAAGCTGCCGCCAAAATAGTATTTGTTCATGTAGTCATAGTTGATGCGGCTGAGGTATGAGATCATACGGGTGCGGGTGCTTGAGCCTCCGGCATCGCCCAGTGTGGCACCGTTGCTCAGGCTTGGCTTGTTGAAAGTGGCGAAGTTCATCCTGTTTCCGCTGACATAGTCACGGTATTGGTCGTCGATCTCATATCCTGCCAATACGTCGAGATGGTGATTCTCCGCGATAGTGGCAAGATATGACAGCTGGTTCGCCCACACGAGTTTGCTGCGCTCGTAGATGTTCTTTATCAGCTCGCCGTTGACATCATCGCCATTGGAGGTGCGCGGGTCGAGCCAGTAGTCACCCTTGTTAACAGTATAGTCGTAGCTGAGAGTTGATTTCAGTTTCAGATTGGGTATGAACTCATACTCTCCGTAGATGGTGTTGAAATGTCGTGTTATATACTCACGGCGGTGGTCGTAGGTGAGCGACAGCAGCGGGTTGCGGTCGTCGTTGCGTATGAACTCACGGTTCCAACTGCCGTCTTCGTTATACACGGCATCTGACGGAACCACGCAGTTTCTTGACGCATAGAATGGAGAGGTGTAGCTCGTTCCCTCGCTATAAACATCCTGGTTGACATGAGACATGAGCATGTTCACTCCCAGCGTGAGCCTCTTGTTGGCTTTGTATTCAGCATTCACACGGCCGCTGATGCGTTCCAGTCCTGAGACTGCTGTGATGCCGTTCTGCTTCAGGTATGCCAGTGAGGTGTAGTATTTGAAGCGGTCGGATCCGCCGGATACCGATGCCTCATAGTTCTGGTGGTTGCCTTTCTGGAACAGGATGTCGTCCCAGTCGATGTAGCCGCACCATGGTACAGGGGCATAGCTGTCGATGTTCTTGTCGGCATATTCCTTTGCCTCCTCTTCCGTGGCTCCTTCGTTTATCATTTGTCCGGTCTTCAAGCCGTTGTAGATGTACTCCCTGCGCTGCTCGCCGCTCATTATGGGGCGATAGTCCATGGCAAAGTCCGAGAAGCCCCAGTCTGCCTTTACAGCCACTGCAGGCTTGCCTTCCTTGCCTCTCTTTGTGGTGATGAGAATCACTCCGTTTGCAGCCCTTGAGCCATATAGAGAGGCTGCCGCTGCATCCTTTATCACCGTGATGTTCTCAATGTCGGAAGTGTTTATAGTGCTCATTATGTCGAAACCGGCGTCTGTGCCCAACGACGACACATTGCCCGACATTGTCGGCACGCCGTCGATGACGTAGAGCGGAGAGTTAGAGGCATTGAAAGAGCCCATGCCTCTGATGTTTACGGTAGTGGAGGCTCCTGGCTGTCCTGACGACGATGAAATCTGCACACCGGGAGCGGCACCCTGCAGCAAGCCAGAGAAAGAGACTGTTGGGACATCCTTGAATTGGCTTGCCTTGACAGTAGAGGCTGATCCTGCGTATGCAGATTTCTTATATGTTCCATAGCCGGTAACCACTACTTCCTCAAGCTGTTGGTCGTCCGACCGTAGTGTTATGCGCAGCTCACGGCTGCCGTCGGTGACTATCTCCTGTGGGGCATACCCTATATAGGAGAACACCAGTATCACCTTGTTGCCGTTGGAAGGCAAGCTGAAGCGACCGTTCATGTCGGTAACGGCGCCTTTTCCCGTTCCCTTGAGGTATATGCTCGCACCGATGATAGGTTCCCCGGTATCGTCCACCACCCGTCCGGTGATGTTGATTCTTGACGTGCCGCGTTTTCCCACTTGCCGATGCGTGCTTTCCTCCTCGGATATGACTATCATCTTGTCTGAAACAACCTGATATGCCAGTCCACGTGGTCTAAGCACCTCGTCGAGAATGTTCACCACCGTCTCATCAGTCTTCTGTATCGTAATGCCTGAAATCTTTTCTATCAGCTCGTCGCGATAGGAGAAGCGATAGGACGTTTGTTGCTCTATCGACTTCAACACTTTCTTTAAGTTGACATTCTCGAGTTTTACGTTGACACGTTTGTCTTGTTGCGCAAAGAGGCTGCCACAACAAAACATAGTCAGCAAAAACAGCATAATGAAATGCCTTTTTCTTCCAATTCTCTCCATAATATTTTCTTTTTGATTAATAATTCTCAAAACAGGTCGTTTATAACCTATAATACAAGTTTTGGAGAGAAATATACTATTGTGTTAGTGTTTTTCTTCAGTTTTTTTTTCTTCAGTATATAATATAGGTGTTTTTCGCCTTGCGGAAACTTGAATTGAACGACAAGGAAAGCACTTCGAGAGCCTCATAGGGATCCTTTGCCGGCAGAGTGCCTGAGAATGTCTTGCTTAGCAAGGAGGCATTGTCAACTTCTATCTCGCAACCGAAGTTTGCCTCCAATGTTTCCACGACTTTAGACAATGGCGTCTTGTTAAACGAGAGGAAACCATTGTGGAGTGTGTATGGGATTTCTGACATCTGCTCAACGGTTATTTTTCCTGTCTTGTAGTTGAGTGATGCTCGCTCATTGGGGTTCATCGTCACCTTCTCGTCAGTGAGGGAGGAATATAGGCTGACGCAGCCTTTCTCGAGATATAGTTCCGCAGCCTCGTTGCACTGTCGTGCAGATAGGCTGAACGTTGTGCCCAATACAGTCACGGAAAGTCCTTTGGAGTCGATTACAAACGGGCTCTCCTTGTCGGCGTGTACCTCAAAATAGCCATCGCCCTCAAACCTCACCCCACGTCTGTCTTTCGTGAAGTTGTCGTCGCCATAGCTCAGCACCGACTCGTAAAAGAGTGTTACCTTGGTGCCGTCTGGAAGGTTCACACAGGCGCTTTCTCCCTTTCCTGTGGATATCACAGTGTCGTTAGGCAGCTGTTTTTGACTTTCGCTGTAAAAATATATTGTTGCGCCCGACAAGACGGCAATGAGGATTATTGCCGCATATCTCAGCATTTTGGCGCGAAGTCTGACATGGTGATGGTCAGGCGAAGTCGCCCTGAGGATTGACGACTTTATCTCGGCAAGTGAGTCCTTGTCAGCCAATGAACCATCGATGTCGGCTGTTTCCCAGTCGGCATCCAGATATTTCGACAGCTCAGAGTCTGAAATGTCATTCAATTTTTGCCTGAGTTGCGTCAGTTCCGTCGGCGTTATTTCGTTGTTGCGGTATTTTCTTATGTAGTCCTTCATATTCTATTCTTCTTATTATTATATACACTATTGAAAAACAAATGTAATGTATCTGAAACAATTATTTAATAAACAATAACACGAAGCACATTAGGCTGTTTGACAACAGTTTCCTTATTTCTTTCAATCCTTGCGACAGTTGGTTTCTCACCGTTTGGATGCTTATGTTAAGTTCTTTTGATATTTCAGAAGGACTCAGATTCTCCAATTTGGATTTTGAGACAATAACACGTTGTTGTTTAGGTAATTTTTCAAGACATCTGTGCAGTAGTGACACAAATTCCTCATACTCGATGTTTGAACAAGTTTCAGAGCGCCTGTAGTCCTTTTGCTCCACATACTGCTCGAAAACAGGAGAATTGACATTGGAGCGAAAGGCGTTGATTAGCTGTCGTTTCGACATCTGGAATAGCAGTGGACGAAGACTGTCCACGTCTTTCAACTTGTCGCGGTTCAGCCATAGACGGATAAACACGTCGTGGACGATATCCTTTGCTTTCTCCCTGGATTTTGTAAACTGCAAGCAGTAAATATAAAGTTCTCCAGAATACTTGTTGAATATAGTCTCAAACGCCCATTGTGAGCTTTGCCGCAGCATGGCGATTGTCTCCTTCTCGCTCATTATGTCTGTAGTTCTTTTTGTTTGCACGTTGCAAATGTACGTATTATTTTTTAAACTGCCAAACTTTTCCTGCTTTTTCTTATTTCACACTACCGCTTGCCAAGTTGTCTGCATCAGGCGTGGCTTTCTCGTTGTTCTCTAAAGACAACTTACGGTATTCGGTGGGCGTAAGGTTATACTTGTTCTTGAAGGCTTTGTTTTTGTTGTCACCAAATAAATATAGTAGAAATTGCAGACCTTTGGGCATAATCTCGAAATAGAAACAAGATTTGGTCCGAAAGTCTGCAATTAAGATGGCAAGTGGACAGTGATATTGTCACTGTACTATCTGATTATTTTTATCTATAAAGTGGACTCTCCCACTCTTTATATAAACACCCGATTTTTTGCCGTTGCTCCTTATGCCCTGCAAGGTGTAGATGGCATCGGAATTATCTGATGAATCGTTGTGGACAGTGTTGATTCCTGTAGATAAGTTTTTGAGATATTCGGCATAGTCGGGCAGGTAATAACCAACGTGTGGAGGCTGGTTGTAACTGCTGTTCTGCCATGCCACGCCCATACGGTAGGTGTGGTCGTGCATCAGTGTTGGTATGGCATATTCAGTCGGTATGTTTGTTGTGAAGATGTTCAGAGTGCATCCGTCGGAAGAGTCCCAAAGTATGATTTCCTCTCGCCAGTCGCCGAGTAAGTCAGCAGTGAGGTTAGGGGTTTTCTTTGTGCTGTTGCAAGATGTGGAGTTGTCATAGTTTGCAAAATTGATTACCGACACCATTGAACTGCCGTTCCACCTTGTCATTTCAGCCCCGTCGAGCAGTTCGTCCTGCAGGTCACCGTTCCAATAGCACCGGAAGTTTAGCGAAGAGCTCTTTGTGCTTACCACCTCAGCTGACGCATTGCGCTGGCTGCGGTCGTTGGACGACGAGAACTCATAGCCCCTGTTTGAGGCAATGATGTCCGAGGCAATGCCTCTTCCGTTGTCTTTTCCGCCGTCGGCATTGCATATTATGGCACCTGTTGCAGCATCGTGCAGATCCCATCCGTAGGGTGACGACTCGTGCACCGTGAACACCTCCATACCAGGGCGGTCGGGGTCGATGTCGCCAACGTGGAGTGCGTCGCCATGTCCATAGCCTGTGGAATAGAGCAGGTGGCCATTGTTGTCGATGGCACTGGCACCGAGAGTTATCTCGTCGTTGCCGTCGCCGTCGTAGTCGCCCACGCTCAGGTTATGGTTGCCGTTGCCGTAAGCTGTTCTGCTGCCATTGGTCTTTCCTGTTGGCGCTGGTGCATCTATGGTTGTCTTACTGCCGTTTTCGTCCTCCACGCTATACTGTGTCTTTGAGAACGAGGAGTGCAGCCAGCGTGTGTACAGTTCCTTGCCGTCGAACCCTACAGCCCATATATATGAATAGGTGTAATAGCCTCTTACCATTATGGCGCAGGGAGCATTTTGTGGTCCGTCGATATATGCCACGGCTGCGAGATAGCGCTCTCCACGGTTGCCGTATTCCTTGTCGGTCTTTCCCGACCTGTCGTCCCAGTTCTTGGTCCATCCAGCCTCGCCGCCTATGCCACCATTTCTGTTTGGATTATAATATACGGTGTGCAGGGCTTCTCCCGTCTCTCCACAGAACACCGTGAGCCATTCCTGTCCGCCTTTCACCTTGCCGTCGGAGTTGCGCCAGTCCTTGGTGTTGTCAACCGCCTTGATGGTTCCGTCGGTAGCCGCCTCGCTGACGAAGTTGCCGCAGCCGTCCTTGCTTCCCGCTGCCGTTTTGCATATCATCTCTGCCTTACCGTCGCCGTCGAAGTCATAGACGAGGAACTGGGTGTAGTGTGCTCCAGCCCTTATGTTCACTCCAAGGTCGATGCGCCATAGTTTTTGGGGACTTTCCGATGTCATGTCGAGTTTGTATGCGTCGAGATACACTTTGCCCGTATATCCTTTCTGCGAGTTGTCCTTGGCGTTCGTCGGGTCCCATTTCACTATTAGCTCATATTGTCCGTCGCCGTCAACGTCGCCCACTGAGCAGTCGTTGGGCGAATAGGTGTATGTCTCGCCGCTCGGGGTGACGCCGCCTTCCGGTCTGTCGAGGGTCTGTCGCAGATAGATGTCTGCCCATGGGGTGAACGGCTTTGTGCGTTCAACCTCCTTGCCGTTGTTTTTCACCACTATTTCGTAGCTGCTTGTCACAGTTCCTTCGGTGTCGGTGAAATTGGTCACTGTCATACCGCTCTTGATGGTTGTGCCGTTTCTCACGATGTCAAACATGGTGCCCGGTTCGTCAGTGCCCAGTAGCCTCCAGCTTAAGAATATTCCATTGTTGTCAGATGCGGGCATGGCAATAGGTGAACGGTCGATGTTTTCCATTTGTTCTTTAGGAGTGATGAATAGATGCTCGTCAGTGGTTGTGGATGCTGATAGCGCATATAAGTTTTTTGCGTTCATGCAGGTTGTGACGCATAATAGCAGTGTAAAGATTAGATGTTTCATTTCTTGCAGATTATGTTTTTTGTTTGCAAAATTACAAAAAAGAAATGATGAGTGAACTATGCATTCTGATATTTTTCATATAATTTTTGGTAACAAAGTATTACGACCAATACGGTTTATATTATCTTTGGACGATTTTTACAGATTAATGTATTATTGTGGCATAGGGTTTGGAGAAAATATGGTATCTTTGCAGGCGAATACTTAACCCAACTTTAAAACGATATGAAAAGAAAAACAATCGTCTCAGTCATCGTCTTGCTTTGAGATGACGTCGCAGTGGATGCTCTGGCAGGTGAACCCCGAATGGGTGACCGACGAGAAATACCATTTCGACGCTTTCACAAAGTCGTGTCACAAGGCGTACCTTCATCTTGAGAATATCTATCACTCGCCATACGTGCTGGAGTGTTGGGGAGAGAAGCACGGTAAGCCCTTCATTGCCGAACTGTTCCGCCAAGGAAAGCGCGGCGAAGATCCTGTGATGACATACAAACGACTGACAGGCGTGAGCCAGAGCCAGTTTTGCGACGAGATGTTCCACAACGTGAGGCGAATGGTGAACATGGACTTTCCAAGGGCTTGGAAGGAGACAAGGCCATACGTGGAGAAGTTCTCAACGAAATTGAACACTACAGCCCACGGATGGCAACGTGTGGAGGCAGCATGCTGTCCGGAAAACTACGGTTTCAACATCATAAGGATGGATGTGCCTAAGGCAGGAGCAACAGCAAAGGTGAAGTTCCGTGGCATCGACAAGGCGGAAGGCTTTGTGTCGCTCAATCCCGACGCCGCCGGCTGGAGATATGGGCTTGTGGGAATAGACACTGAGGGCAACGCCGTCTATGGCAAGATGTGTTCCGACAAGAAAGGCACCGCCACATTGAAGACTTCTAAGCAACGACCTCTCAGCAGCCTCTACCTCGTGGTGATGGGTGCCCCTACGCGCCACTGGCGCAATGTTGACGCTTGGGGACCTGACGGCGAACAGCAGAATGCGCAACCGGACGCGCAGTGGCCTTATGAAATAAAAATGGAATAAGACATTCTATGTCTCAAGATAGCGGAAGTGGGTGAGTCCTATTTGGAACATGTCGCCATGATAGAGTGTGATGCGCTTGCCCACAGGCACCACCCTATTGTGGTAATAGAGCTCGCCATCTACGGAATAAAGGCGTGGAACACCGTGTTCGAGACGTATCTCGGCATGGAGTGGGGCGATGTTGCTCTGCATGTCCCATGTGATTTGCAATGTGCAATTTATTGACTTTCCTATTGTCACCACGCTGTTTGGCGAGGTGCGCAGCCACTTGTAGAGCGCTATGTCCATTTCCTTTATTGGTCCTGTGACGTGGAGGAAATAGTGCTCGCTGCGTGGCATTTCCTTCGCAATGCTCACGGCAATGCCCACGCCGAAGACCATATAGGCAAGGAGCATGAGCACCATCTGGGTGACGTTCTCCATCTCACAGTAGAATCCCCATGTCAACGTACTTACAAGGCCGACGCCAAGGGCATAGGCAAGATGACGCTTCTGTGGACGCAGGCGTGTGCGCCATGTGGAGCAGAAGGCTATGGTAACGGCGGAGAGGGTCCACGGGATGAAATCGAAGAGCACCGATCCGTCGTAGAGATCGCTAACGTTGATTATGCTGCACTCAAGGGCGAAGAACGCCAAGGCAAGCACTCCAGTGACAGAGGCACGGCAGAAAATCTCCAAAGCCATGAAATACCACTGGCGGTTATGGATGGAGAGCAGGGAGAACACTGCGGTTAGCAGGTACGAGATGTAGAATCCGAAGACAGGAAGGTGGTAGAGGCGAGCGGAAATGGGGTGCTTGATGCCTGCCATTACATTGAGAATATCGTAGAGCAAGTCGTGGTGGAACAGCACATAGCATGACCAGCTTAATATGGAGACCACGATGGAGAGCAGAACCCATTTCATGTAGAAGTTAGAGTTCTGCAGGTCGAAGATGTTAGACTTGTTGTAGTAGTGAGAGCCTTCGGGACAGTGGATGCCGTGTTCCGGGCAGCGGTGTCCGTTTTCGTTCCAGCACTCTAAGTGAGTGACGTGCTTACACTTCACCACCACCTTTTCGCCAAGGGTGAAAGGAGCCTTGCAGAGATAGCACTCGCCTGGCACCTGGATGTTATCGACACTCATGTTGGGTCCGGTGTATTTCATGACGTAGCGGCGGCGGAACCACATGTAGCTTGCGAAAGGCCACACTATCTGCAGCGCGATGTAGCAGAGAAGTAATATGCTCAAGCCCATGATGATGCCCTGAAGGGCTATGCTTGATAGAGGTCGGTCGCCGATGTGTTTAGGCCTATATACATTTGCTATGTTGTATTCGCCATAGGTTGACGCCACAAGACTGTCTGCCTTGTTGGTGAAAGCGATGTTGATGTAGCGTTTTGTGCCGAAATAGTATTTCTCCTCGGGGTTTCGTAACTTTATTATATAGTCGTCGTAGTCGATGTTGAACGACGAGAGAATGAAGTCGTCGAGGTTCACCTTCTTGAATGAGGATAGCGTTTGTCCGTTGGACTGTTGGCAAAGCATCTTCAGCATATTGTTCTCGTTTATCTCCGAGTCGTCGGTGGCGGAGAGGTCGAGATAATATACAGAGAGGTTTTGCGGAATATTGCGTGCCTGGCGGATGAGTTTTTCCTGTATGGAGAAGTGGTCGGGGTCGATGGGGTAGTCATCCTCGTCATATACATTGCCGTCGGTGAAGAGCATCAGCAACTTGTAGTTCCCGCCGCTGAGGATGGTGTCTCTCTCGTTGGTGAGGCGGTCGAGCATCGACGACACGGAACGGTAGATATATGGAGGGAGCACCTCGCCATCCTCGGAATAGATGTCGGAGCGAAGTGGCGACTGTGGAGAGATGTAGTTGTCCACTATATAGTCGGTGGCGGGCATTGTGGGTGAGACTTTCCCTTCAGAGAGCATGAAGGTGAGAAAGAGGTTGTCGTTGCAGAAGAGCTTCCTGATGGTCTTCACATACTCCCTCTGCCGTGAGATGTTTTTAAGCGATTGTGTGAGATCGACGAGGACGTGCATCACCAAGCCTCTCTTCTTCACCTGCTCCGGGGCAATGCTCGTGATGGAGACAAGTTTGGGATAGACAGCAGGAGCGCATGGTATGAGGTGCGACTTGTATTCCTTTACCTCGATGTTGTACTTGGTGGTGTCGGCAAGGTCGCGCAGTTCTATTGCCCCGTTGACCCTGGCGCGCATCTCAATGTCGCGGCAGTCTTTGGAAATGGTCATTGCCGACACTGCCATGCCCTCTGACTCAGGTGTGACCTGTGTGATGACATTCTTAATTCTTGAGTTACATGCCGTGAGCAGCATTAAAGCCAGCGCAAGGCATATCGTTGGTATTTCGTTGTTTGATTTTGACATCATCTCTTTGTATTTTTTAGCCGCTTCCCTGGCAGCCTTTATTTCCTTTATCTTGCTCTGTACCATGGTGAGAAACATTAATATTATTGCCACTCCGGCGAATGTGAGGATGTAGTCTTTTATTCTCTCAATGGGCGACTTGTATTCCGCAGCTTGTATTTCCTCTGATTTTCCTTTCAGTTCGAGGTAGCGTTCCTCAACCTTCTTCATGCGGTCTTTAAGCTCAGGCACGAGTTCGCTTGCCGCTTTTGCGTCGGCGTACTGCTTGTCGAGGTCTTGGGCTGCGAGTTGCTCCTCTGTCTTCACCTTGGCAAGCTGCTGGGCGGTCTGTGGCACGAGGGAGAATTCGAGTGCCTCGCGGCTGAGCTTGTCGTATTGCTTGGCGATGGAAGGCAGATTTTTCTCAAACTTCTCGAATGCCGACATGGCCTCCACCCGCTCGCCCTGCTTGGCAAGCGAGTCGGTGACAGCCTGTGTGAGGGTCTTGTACTGCGACACCATTTCAAGCAGCACCTCGCTCTGCGACAGGTCATCGTTGGCTATCTGCGTGAAGGCTTCCCAGCGTGTGTTGAGGCTCGTCATTTTCTGGTTGAGTGCTGCAAGTCTTGTCTTCTTTGCCTTCGGAATGTCGGAGGAAATGGTTTCCAGTTCTTTCATGAATCCCTCGATGGTGCCAGAGATTTCCACAAGCACACTCTCGTCGAGCGTGCTTCCCTCAGCCGTGCCATCCTCCTCGGTGGAGGCAATCCCGGTGTTGTCGGTCTCCTCGATGTTGTCGGTCTCCTCGGAGTCGGCGAAAGCGGTTAGCGGTACGACTGCCAACAGTGCGATGCAGACAAGCTGCAGTATGTTTCTTGACAACATTTCTCTCATAGTTTCATCGTTACGGAAAGGAAATACTCTTCTGCTTTTCTAAACACTGAAAAGGCCTTGCGCTGCTCAACGTTGCGCAGTCCCTTGCTTGAGACGTTGGCATTGACTATCCTCATGATGTCGCGTCCAAGGTTTCGGAGGTCTCTTATCTCGGTTGCGTCCTGCGACACCATTATGGTGGCGACGATGTCGTCGAGACGCTTCGCCGCACTGAGCATTGTTTCCGCGCTCACGCCGATGCTCGACGAGAGAGCCGACGGGCTGTTGTCGATGGAGATGTAGATGCAAGGTGCGTTGGCTATGGAGTCAACATAGTTGTTGTAGGCTGTATATGCCTTCATAAGGTTGCCGCAGTGTGTGGAGTCGGCAATGGGGATGTATTGCGACAGCAGGAACTGGCGATGCTGGTTGAATATGTTCACCTCGGTCTGGCTTGTCGCCTTGCCTGTGGAGCACGACTTCCTCAGCCTATGGTATGCGCCTCGTATATCGGCTATTTTTGTGTTCACGCTGTCTATGGCGGGCTGCATGAAGAGGCACGGATCGCGCTTTATCGTCACGTTATAGGTGGTGGAGAGGTCGTTGTCAAGCACAAACCTATGGTGCAGTGTCTTTCCCTTGTTGCGTTTCTCCTCTGCCGCCGCCATCTCCTCCTTGGGGTCGAGGACAAGGATGTTGCGCAGTGTGAACGACACCTTGGTGGCAGTTGGCGCCACGAGGAACTTCTGCACTATGGAGTCTGGAGTGAGCTGTGTGACAGAAGCCTCCACTGGAGTGAGGTTGGAAGAGACACTGGTAAGCCACTTGTTGAAAAGATGCTTCTTGCGTGGCTTGCTGAACGACTTCACCACTGCCGACGTGAGCTTGTATTTCGTCTTAGGTTCTGTGAGTGTGGCATAGCCAAGACGCTCAGGACGCAATGTGCGGCGACTCCAGAAGCCGGTGAACGCCTTCTTACGCTGTGTGTCCTGTTGAAACACGAAGAGTTGGCGCGAACCGACGAGGGAGAGTGTCAGTTCGTTGTTGACCTCGTCGAACGTCATGTGTACGGTGAGGTCGAGTCCCTTGTCGTCGAAGGGTATGTTGACGATGTCCTCGAAGAGGTTTCCGTCGGCTACCGCCGCCTCTTTAACCTGTTGTTCTTTAGGCTGTGCTTTTGCAGCGCAGAGGGCGAGCATCAGCAGCACTGTGGTGAAAATATGTCTCATCTGTTGTCTTGTTCAAAAAATATCCATTCGTTAGGTTCCCCTATCTTCCTTACCCATTCAGCCACCTTGAGGTCTTCGGGATAGGGAGGTGTGGGCAGGGCGTGATAGAGTTCGTAGCGCAGATAGAGTGCCACTCGCTCTATGCCCCATGCGAGGCTCGTAAAGGTGTTGAGCCTGTTCAGACACACCCTTCCTGCCATCTCGCCATGATACCTGATGTTGGGATGCCATGGGAGTTCGGGGCTGTCGGCGGTCTGGACGAAACGGAACTCGGGAGGCGCATCGACCTGCGGATAGTTGGGCGGAAGGGTTATCGTCATCACGAAGCGTGGCGCGAAACGCGGTTTCCCGACGGCGTCGGTGCCACAGATGCTGCGTATGAGATAGGTTACCTTATAGGCTGTGGGCAGTCTCTCGGTGTTTGTCTGCTCCACCTCCACCCTGATGTCGCGGCGCGTTGCGATGGTGTCTTGAATCTCCAGCCACTCGTTGAGCAGTCGGCGCTGCCTGCCCTTAACCTGGGAAGGGGTCGGGCACGAGGAATACGGTATCACCATTTTTCACGTTGTAGTCTCCCAAAGTCTGTTCGGTGCGTCCTATGCGTGGGCGCATCACTCTTATCTCGTGCACCTCGGGGTCTTCCTTTCCGAAGAAATAGTCGAGGGGTGCTCCTGTTGAATCGACAGATGGGAAATCGAAAATGAGTCGTCCGTCCTGTCCCACGGCGTGACGCAGGTTGTTCATCAGCGTGCTCAGTGGCGACATAGGGTTGGCAATGCGGAATTTCACATGCTTATCCTTATATACTATGTTAAGATAAAAATCGTCCATATATTGTTTTTTTTATTCAAATTTTCACTAATCTATCAGCTTTAGTTCTACCCTTACAGGATAGATGCCCGACATTCTCACCTCTATCATCTTCTGCAGGTATGTCTCAACGGAGGATTCCTTTGCCGCGAAGGCACGCTGGGTGTAGATGTTGTTGGTGATGTTGATCTTCACACATATCTCGTAGGTGTGGAAGGTGCCCTCGATGCGGTGATGGCGGTTGATGCGTATCGACTTTATCAGGTCGTGCACCACTCCGAAACGTGCCATCAGTTCTGTCTGGCAGAAGAGCTTTATGTCGTTTTCGGTCACTATGCGTCCGCCAGTGGCGAGAGCGTAGCGTTTCATCTGGCTCAGAGCCTGCTTGTCGTGCAACTCGTCAACACCTTCCGAAGGGTCGCATATCTGTACGGTGCGCTCGGCGTCGAAGTCGTGTGGAGTGGAGAATCTCGCTTCCTTTTTCAGCATGGAGTTCACTGCTGCGCCGTCTGTGGCAAGATAGTCGAGTTCGAGCGAGGTGTCGATGCGGTCCTTGTCTTTCAATACGGCGTAAACTCCTTCGGACACTGCCGAGGAACCCTTCGTCTGGGCGTTCCTCAGTCCGCCGATGGCACTTCTTATAGAAGCCATGATAGTCTCGTTTTCCTTTATGTTTACGCTTTGGAAAGCATAGAGGTCGGAGGTGTATTTCGTGTAGAGATTGAAGAGAAGTTTTGTCAGGCGTCCCTGATTGAAGCGGTCGGCTCCTACTCGGCGAATCATTATATCGCTATCGGAGTAGAGCTGGTCAACTCCCGGACGCAGCAGCTGCACAAACTGCTTGCTCTTGTTGGTCCCTCCGAAATTGCCTGCAAGGCGGGCTATGGGCGACGTCCTCGACAAGGTGACAGAGTAGTGTCCCACGTTGGCGAGAATGATAACGTTGAGGTGGAACGTGTTGTCGTTGAAGACGAAACCATGCGACAGACCGTCGAACTCAAACATTATGTCAAGCCTTGTCCTGTCCTCAAAGTTCTCCATGTCGTCAACCACAAAGTACCTTATGTTCTGACGTGCGAAGAGGTCCATAGCACAGTAGTCGGTGAACGACTCCAAACCTCCCAGTCCGCTGTATCCGCAGCTTCGGTTATATACTATGTTGTCGAGAGAAAAATGACTTGACAAGGGCAGGTTGGCATAGTCCCATGGTGCAATGAGCGGCAGTTCCATGCCGTTGTCGGCAATGGAGGCGTTGACGCTATGAAACATGGGGTTGGTTACGACAAAGGCAAGTCCTCTGAGGTTGTTGACAGGGAAGTTGCCGAAGTCGAGGCTGATGAGCCAGCGTCTGCCGTCGAGCTGTGTTATTTGTTTCACCGCAACGTTGTAAACTCTCGTGGAGAGCAGTGGCTCGAAGGGATAGCGGTTGTCGGCTCCTAAATAGAAGACCGCATCCGAATCGACGCTGGCGGAGCTGACGTTGCGGTTGAGCGCTGTTTTCACCACTGCCGTTGCGGGCATTGCCTTTCCGGCATCGTCGAACACTAACTGCTGTTCAAACTCCTGCAATATCTCTGTCTTCAGCTGTTCGAGGTCGGCATCGTGGGCATTTGCCTGATAGGCGAGTGTGGACATGATGAGTCGGAAGACGGGATCGTTGTCCAGTCCTTCCAACTGCTCGCTCATGTCGCTCCGCTTCCATATCTCCAAAGCCTGTGCGATGAGGTCCTCAGTGCGTTGCCTTATCTCAAATATGTTTTGTTTCATTCTTTCTTAAACCTTTAAAA
>CALZDK010000017.1 GCA_945637645.1 uncultured Prevotella sp. | reverse complement strand
AATTAGCCCCGGAAGGGGCGACATAGAATAGCACAGGGCGTGAGCCCTGTGTTTTTTGTAGCCACACCATCTTCGCATGTCTGTGACATGCTGTCAGTGAACAAACTAATATACTCTTGGTCCGAAGATTTTGGTGCCAACACGTACCATGGTGCTACGGCACTCGATGGCTATAGGATAGTCGTCGCTCATGCCCCACGAACGCTCGCGGAAATGTTCGGCATCGGCGAAATATGTTGACTTGACCTCGTCGAAGAAATTGGCTGCTGTGGTGAACTCTCGGCGGATTTGATCCTCGTCGTCGGTGAAGGAAGCCATCATCATGAGTCCACAGATGCGTACGTTGGGCATTTCGCGCCACTTGCCTTCTGCGAGCAGTGATCGGCAGGCATCGAGGGTGAGACCGTATTTGGTTGACTCTTCCGCTATGTGAAGCTCAAGGAGAATGTCGATTACCCTTTCGTGCTTTGCAGCCTGCTTTTGTATTTCCTGCATCAGCTTCAGGGAATCTACTGCCTCAATCATGCTAATGTATGGAGCAATGTATTTCACCTTGTTGGTCTGCAGGTGGCCAATGAAGTGCCAAACCACGTCGCCTGGCATTTCGCCAACCTTACGATCCAGTTCCTGCACATGGCTCTCGCCGAATATTCTCTGACCCTCGTCGTATGCTGCCTTGAGATATTCTACGGGATGATATTTGCTAATCGCCACGAGCCTGACATTGTCGGGCAGCGTGGCGATGACCTCACGTAAGTTTCCTTTTACGTCGTAATCCATTTCTCTGTCGGGTTTACTGCTGTTCGTATTCGGGTTTGTCGTCCCTTTCCTTCTTCTTGTATTCAAACACATCCATGAGAGTTGTCTCGCTTACGGAGACAGTGTCGTAATCTACCATCGACTGCGACATGACTTCCTCGATGTTTTTCACTGCTCCAGGGAGTGTGCCTGCGTTGATAAGATAGTTTACCGAGGAGCGCTTCTCCTTCTGTGTCTTCTCGTCGAGAGTGATGAAGGCGAGCTTTGACTTATACCATTTGTCGGCAGAGTCGCTGTCGGCAAAGAATATTTCCCCGTAAGGTGCTATCTTTATGTCCACGATGTCGAATTCACCGCTGACGTATGACGACATTTCTTCGGTGATGCGTTCTTCCGCCTCACTGAAAGAAAGAGCATCGACTACATAGTTTTCTGTCACTTTCTTCTGCATTCCGTCTTCCATGGTTTTCTCGTAACGGATTCTACATTCAAACCAAATTGCTGTTCTACTTCTCATATTTTTTCTATATTATTGTTATTTTTTTGTCATTGCTTTTTTCTTGGCGTTTGCCACCTTTTCAATTATCTCCGACGCTATGCGCTGGCTCTTGGTTCCAGAGATGGCGGTCTGGCTGGCTATTTCTTCCTGCACTTTTGCCAACTCCTCAATGGCTTTCTGACTTGCGGTCATGAACTTTGTCTCGCCCACGCCTACACCCATGTTTGAGCTGTTATAGACCTTGGAGAGTATGCGTTCAGCCTCGCGCTCGAAACGCTTGCGGAAAATTGTCTCCGCCTTTTTCTCATACTCCGCCAGTTTCTTTTGTTGTTCGGGTGTGAGGGTTGTCATGGTGTCGTTGGCTATGAAGCCAAGTTCGGTGACAGGGTCGAATCCCTCGTCGAGAAACTCGTCAACCTCTTCCTTTGCCGCCGGCTTAACGTATTCCATCTCGTTTTGTTCGGGCATCATGCTGAAATATGCTCCCACTATGGCAAGTGCCACCACCACGGCGGCGGCAAGTGTGAGGAGTGTGTGGCGGAAGGATTTTATGCGTGAGATGGCTTTTCTCATGTCGGCGAGGGAAGAGTAGCGGTCTTCGGGCAGCACCTCGGTGGCTTTTCTCACCACACGCTTCAGACTGCCAGGCAGCTCGCTCATTGAGAACAGACTCTCAATGAACTTTCCGAGGGTAAAGACATCGCATCGCTCGTCAACAGTGCCGTGGGAAATAACCTCCGGGGCTACGAAGTCCGCGAGGTCGCCGTAGAACTCGTTCAGGTCGGACAGATTAAGATAGAACGATCCGTGGCTGAGGAGCATGAGCTGGTTGTCGCCCTTGCGTGTGAGCACATTCTGAGGCGCAAGGCACACTTGGTAGATGCCTTGGTCGTGGAGAGCGGTGAGAGCGTCGAAAGCCTGCTGTATGATGCCATTGACGAACTCGTGACGAGCCACGAGGGAGGGTGTGTCGTAGAGCAGTTGTGAAAGAGTGTTGAAAACACCTCGTTCAACCACGAGCGCGAGGCGCGACTCATGCTCCACGGTGTCGTCGGCAAGCATGAATTTCAGCTGGTGTGGCGATTTTATTGTTCCAACAGCCTTACATTCCTGCCTCAGTCCTTCCTCGAAAAGGATATTGTCGGCGAGTTTGTCATATATATCGACGACATTGACGTATTTCCCGTCAATGCTGCGTCTTGTGAACTTGCCAATAACCATTTGGCTGAATGTTCCACGTTCTTTGTCTCTTGCCGACAAAAGCTCATCGTAATTCATTTTCTTTTGCAATAATGGATAAAAAAGTTCGGCAAAAGTAAGACATTTTACGGAAAAGAGCGAAAGGAAAGCGAAAAAATATGTTAATTGCAATGATTTACCACATAAAATTGCATAATTTTGATTTTTT
Organism: uncultured Prevotella sp.; assembly: GCA_945637645.1. Lineage (GTDB taxonomy): Bacteria > Bacteroidota > Bacteroidia > Bacteroidales > Bacteroidaceae > Prevotella. The sequence continues at coordinate 13,746 of CALZDK010000017.1, read as the reverse complement.
TCATTTTCACTATGCCATTTCTCAATTATTAATATTACCTTTGCAGTCGAATAATAAAATATGTAGATAAACATGCCAGAAATATCTGTCCGCGGACTGGAGATGCCAGAGTCGCCTATCAGGAAACTCGCACCCCTTGCCGCTGCCGCAAAGAAACGTGGTACGAAGGTCTATCACCTCAACATAGGTCAGCCAGACCTGCCCACGCCACAAGTCGGTCTTGACGCGCTGAAGCACATAGACCGCAACATTCTTGAGTACTCTCCGTCGCAGGGTATTCAGAGTTATCGTGAGAAGCTCGTCGATTACTATAGCCGCTACGACATCAACGTGGAGGCCGACGACATCATAATAACCTCTGGAGGTAGCGAGGCGGTGCTCTTTGCCTTTATGTCGTGTCTGAATCCAGGTGACGAAATAATCGTTCCAGAGCCTGCATACGCAAACTACATGGCTTTTGCCATATCGGCAGGAGCACGCATCCGCACCATAGCAACAACGATAGAAGAGGGATTCTCGCTGCCGAAAGTTGAGAAGTTTGAAGAGCTTATCAACGACCGCACACGAGCCATAATGATATGTAACCCAAACAATCCTACGGGATATCTTTACACCCGCAGGGAGATGAACCAGATACGCGACCTTGTGAAGAAATACGACCTTTACCTCTTCTCCGACGAGGTGTATCGTGAGTATATCTACACGGGATCGCCATACATCAGCGCTTGCCACCTTGAGGGAATAGAGCAGAACGTGATACTGATAGACTCGGTGTCGAAGAGATATTCAGAATGTGGAATACGCATCGGTGCGCTTATAACGAAGAACGCGGAGGTTCGCAAGGCTGTGATGAAGTTCTGTCAGGCACGTCTCTCTCCACCACTCATAGGCCAGATTGTTGCCGAGGCGTCGCTCGATACGCCGGAGGAATACCTGCGCGACGTTTACGACGAGTATGTGGAGCGACGCAAGTGCCTCATCGACGGATTGAACCGCATACCGGGAGTTTATTCTCCTATACCTATGGGAGCTTTCTACACAGTGGCAAAGTTGCCTGTTGACGACTCGGAGAAGTTCTGCCGCTGGTGTCTTTCAGAGTTTGAGTATGAGGGTGAGACAGTGATGATGGCTCCCGCTTCGGGATTCTACACCACACCGGGTGCCGGCATCAACCAGGTGCGTATAGCTTACGTTTTGAAAAAGGACGACCTTAACCGCGCTTTGGTGGTGCTGCAGAAGGCACTTGAGGCTTATCCAGGAAGAGTTGACGAGTGATGAATTTCCCACTGTTCATAGCAAGACGCATCTACAGCGACAAGGGCGACAGGCGGAAGGTTAGCCGACCTGCCATACACATCGCCACTGTCGGTGTGGCGATAGGTCTTGCCGTGATGATTCTCACAGTGTCTGTAGTGCTTGGATTCAAGCACACCATACGCGACAAGGTGATAGGTTTCGGCAGCCATATCCAGGTGTGCAATTTCCTTGCCATGCAGACCACGGATTCCTATCCCATCTGTATAGACGACAGCACTCTCAACGCTTTGCGCCATATTGACGGGATTAGCCATGCCGAACGTTATGCCACGGCGCAGGGAATACTGAAGACCGAGACAGATTTCCTCGGCATCGCCTTTAAGGGTGTGGCAGAGGAATACAACTGGGATTTCATTCGCCAGAACCTGGTGAGTGGTGAAATACCGAAGTTCAGCGACAAGAGCGCATCGAACAAGATCCTTGTCTCCACCAACACTGCATCCACGCTCCACCTGAAAGTGGGCGACCGAATATACGGATATTTCGTGAGCGACACGGGAGTGAGGGCTCGCCGCTTCACAGTGTCGGGCATATATGAAACAAACATGAGCCAGTTTGACAACTCGCTGTGTTTCACCGACCTATACACCACGCGCAAGGTTAATGGCTGGGAGGAAGGGCAATGTTCGGGAGCGGAACTGAGGGTCAGCGACTTCTCCCGACTGGAGACCACTGCGACTGGAGTGGTGAAGAAAGTGAACCGCAAGACCGACCGCTATGGCGACGTGATGATTTCGCAGACCATATATGAGGCTTATCCTCAGATTTTCTCTTGGCTGTCGCTTCTCGATATCAATGTGTGGATAATACTCGTTCTTATGATTTGCGTGGCAGGTTTCACAATGATTTCAGGACTTCTCATCATAATTCTTGAACGCACTCAGATGATAGGCACACTGAAGGCCTTGGGAGCCAAAAACTCCAGCATACGCCATACGTTCCTCTGGTTCGCCGTGTTTGTGATAGGAAGGGGAGTGGTGTTTGGCAACCTTGCCGCCATTGCGCTCATAGTGTTGCAGAAGACAACCGGCATAGTTAGTCTCGACCCTGCCACATACTATGTCAGTGAGGCTCCAATGGAAGTGAACATACCAGCCTTTGTGGTGCTCAACGTTGTGACTGTGGCTGTGAGCATACTTATTCTTATAGCTCCAAGCTACCTCATTTCGCATATCCATCCAGCTAAGTCGATGAGATATGAATAACACGCTTTTTGTTAAAAAACAGTGAAGAAATGGTGGAAAAAGGCATGGTTATTGCCTTTTTCACCTAAAACTAAAGATTTTCTGCAAGTTTTTGCACAAAAAGTTTGGAAATGTGCAGAGAATGGATTATCTTTGCACAAAAATTCAAAATTTGTGCAATGAATACATATCGCAGTTTCAACTCGTATATAGAAAAGAGCATTATCAATAACTGGGACCTCGACGCGCTCACCGACTATAAGGGCATCACGTTGCAATATCATGACGTGGCGAGGAAGATAGAGAAATTACATATACTGTTTGAACACAGTGGAGTGAAGAAAGGCGACAAGATAGCCATGTGCGGACGAAACAGTGCGCACTGGGCTGTGACATTCTTCGCCACATTGACCTATGGCGCCGTTGCGGTGCCCATTCTTCATGAGTTCAACTCGGAACAAATCTACAACATTGTGAACCATAGCGGTTCGAAGCTTCTTTTTGTGGGCGACATAGTGGCAAAGGATATCGACCCTCTGCAGATGCCAGACCTTGAGGGAATAGTAAACATTCCGGATTTCTCTTTGATGATTTCACGTTCAGATAACCTAACGTACGCACGCGAACATCTTAATGAAATATTTGGCAGGCGTTTTCCGTGGGCTTTCAGGGCTGAGCACGTGAAATATCATGTTGACGAGGCAGAGGAGCTTGCCCTCATCAACTACACCTCCGGTACAACAGGATTTTCCAAGGGTGTGATGTTGCCTTATCGCGCATTGTGGGGCAACCTCGACTTCTGTCTTGATGCAATAGGTTCCAAGATAGCGGAAAACAGCCGAGTGCTGAGTATCTTGCCTATGGCGCACATGTATGGCATGATGGTGGAGTTCATCTTCTCTTTCGCCCATGGTTGCCATATCTTCTTCCTTACTCGTCTTCCTTCACCTGCCATCATAGCACAGGCCTTTGCCGATATAAAGCCTGCGATAGTCATCTCCGTGCCTTTGGTGGTGGAGAAGATAATACGCAAGAGCGTGTTCCCACGAATACAGAACAACAAGGTGCGACTGCTTTGGAACATGCCGGTAATAAATAAAAAGGTGAAGCAGCGTATCTGCGAGTTGGTGTTGCAGGCCTTTGGCGGCAACGCATACGAGGTAGTAGTGGGCGGTGCGGCACTGAACCAGGAGATAGAGGCTTTTCTCAAGAGCATAGACTTCCCTATCACCGTGGGCTACGGAGCCACAGAGTGTGCGCCGCTGATAACCTTCAGCGACCACACGGATTTTGTACCAGGCAGCTGTGGAACGCCAGTGAAGCACATGGAGGTGAGAATACTGAGCAGCGACCCGCAGAACATTCCGGGCGAGATAGTGTCGAAAGGAATGAACACCATGCTCGGCTACTACAAGAACCCAGAGGCAACAGAGGCAGCACTCGACAAGGAGGGATGGTATCACACCGGCGACCTCGGAACAATGTCGGCAGACGGACATGTGTTCATACGAGGACGCATAAAAAATATGCTGCTTGGAGCCAATGGTCAGAATGTCTATCCAGAGGAGATAGAGGACAAGCTGAACTCCATGGCAATGGTGAACGAGAGTATTATTATACAACGTGACGACAAACTCGTTGCATTGATATATCCTGACTTCGACGAGGCAAAGAGCATGGGATTTAACGAAGACGATATCCACGACGTGATGGAGCAGAACAGAAAGGAGCTTAACGAACAACTGCCTCCCTACTGTAAGATAGCCTCTATACAGATTCACGAGGAAGAGTTTGCCAAGACACCAAAGAAGAGCATAAAACGTTACCTATACAAATAACTTAATATGGAACAAGTACCTTGTTTTAACGAAATCATTGAACGCAGTATAATCGACAACTGGGACTATGACGCACTCACTGACTACAAAGGTGCTACGTTGCAGTTTCACGATGTGGCACGGAAAATAGAAAAGCTCCACATCCTGTTTGAGAACGGAGGAGTGAAGAAAGGAGACAAAATTGCCCTTTGCGGGCGAAACAGTGCCAACTGGGCTGTGGCTTTTCTTGCCACTCTTACCTACGGGGCGATAGCGGTGCCTGTGCTGCACGAGTTCACTCCCGAACAGATACACAACATCGTAAACCACAGCGAGGCAAAGTTCCTCTTCGTCGGCGATGTGGTGGCTACACAGGTTGACGGAACCAAGATGCCGGCTCTGGAGGGCATAATAAACATTCCCGACTATTCGCTTGCGCTCTCGCGCACCGACAAACTGACATACGCCCGTGAGCATCTTAACGAGATGTTCGGAAAGAAATATCCCAAGTATTTCCGCAAACAGCATGTGAAATACTATCGTGAGGAAAACGGCGACGAGCTGGCTCTCATCAATTATACATCCGGTACGACGGGATTCTCCAAGGGTGTGATGATTCCCTACCGTGCGCTTTGGGGCAACTACGATTTTGCCGAGCATGTGTTAGGAGACAAGTTAAAGCGTGGAGACAGTGTGATAAGCATTCTGCCTATGGCTCATATGTATGGCATGGCATTTGAGTTCATCTTTGAGTTCCTTCATGGTTGCCATATTTACTACCTCTCACGAATACCTTCGCCTGCAATCATAGCACAGGCCTTTACCGATGTGAAGCCTTCTATCATCATTGCCGTGCCGCTCATTATTGAGAAGATAATCAGGAAGAAGGTGTTCCCGAAACTCCAGAACAACAAGGTTCGGTTGCTTTGGAACATACCAATAGTGAACAAGAAACTGCAACAGCGTATTTGCGACCAAGTGCGCAAGGCGTTCGGCGACCAGTTCTACGAGATAATAATCGGAGGTGCCGCATTCAACAACGAGGTGGAGATGTTCCTTAAGAGCATAGGATTCCCATTCACCGTGGGCTACGGAGCCACAGAGTGTGCACCGATAATCTGCTATGCCGACTGGCACGACTTCGTGCCGGGCAGTTGCGGAAAGGCAGTGGTGCACATGGAGGTGAAGATAGACAGTCCCGACCCTGAGAATATCCCCGGCGAGATATTGGCGAGAGGCACAAACGTGATGCTCGGCTATTTCAAGAATCCAGAGGCAACAGCTCAGACGCTCGACTCGGAGGGATGGTACCACACAGGCGACCTTGGCACCATGGACTCACAGGGAAATGTATTCATTAGAGGACGTTCGAAAAACATGCTTCTCGGACCAAGCGGACAGAACATCTATCCGGAGGAGATTGAGGACAAGATGAACTCTATGCAACTCGTGCTGGAGAGTGTTGTGGTGCAACGTGACACAAAGTTGGTGGCTCTTGTCCATCCCGACATGGATGCCGCCGTGGATCTGGGAATGCACGACGAGGCTCTGAGAAATCTTATGGAGCAGAACCGCTTGGCGGTGAATGAGCATCTTCCTGCCTACTGCAAGATAGCCGAGGTGGAAATTCACAAGCAGGAATTTGAGAAAACCCCAAAGAAGAGTATAAAACGCTACTTGTATAAATAGAACAACTTTCCTGTCTTATAAATATTGAACAAAGCCAATCGCGGTTTGTTGCCGCAAAGGTTTCGACGAATTGAGCTTCCGAACAGTTTGTGGAAAGCTACAATGAAAGCGGAAAGATGTAGGCGACGCAAACGTATGGCGAGGTCAAGAAGGCGGGAAAAACCTTGTAGTTCGTCGGCAAAATCGACAAGGGTCATCAGTGACTCGTCGGTTTTGCCGACGAATTCCTTATTACTCTCAAACGAAGAGAAACCAAGCGGATTGTCGATGTGGAGGATAGTTATTCCGTGGCGTTTCATTTCCTTGCCGAAAGCAACGTCCTCGTAGCCGTAGCGACTGAATCTCTCGTCAAAGCCATGAGCAATCATTATGTCGCGCCGGACGAGGAAGTTTGCCGTGTGGAAATCGGAATATGGACTCGCCTGTCGTCTCTCCGCTGTGTGGAGGTGCTCTTTCGCCTTCTCATAGCGAAAACGAAGATTATGCCTCAAGGCATTGGAATCGCCACATACCTTCACGCCTCCATCAACAACATCGTTGTCTCCGACCCTGAGGTAGGCCTCAATAAAATCCGGTCGTATGACAGTCATGTCGCCATCGATGAAAAGAAGGTGGCTAAAACGGCTCTCCCGAGCCAATGCGTTGCGTATGGCAGCACGTCCTACATTTATCGGACGCTCCCAATAACGGCAACAGCTGATGAGGTTGATAGCCCTGTTGGCTGTCTTTGCCTCTATGGAGGTTGATCCGTCGTCGGCAACAATTATCTCATAGTTTATAGCCAATGCAGCAACTTGTCCCGCCAGTGTTCTGACGAGATCCACACAGCACAGATTGTAGGCTGGAATGAGTATAGACAATTCCCTAATCATAAATCTTGGTGCAAATTTACATTAAAATAGTCAAAAAACACACCTTTCTGAGGAAAAAGATGTAATTTTGCACCTAAAACAAAGAAATATGAGCAATAAGATAACAAAGAAAATAGCAGAAGAGCTGCAACTGCCGTTGCGTAGCGTAGAGAACACACTGTCGCTTCTCGACGAGGGATGCACCATTCCCTTCATAGCACGCTACCGCAAGGAGCGCACAGGAACGCTCGACGAGGTGCAGATTGCGGCTATAAGCGACCTTAACGAGAAGCTCACAGAGCTGGAGAAACGTAAGGAAACTATAATTAAGACCATTAGCGAGCAAGGCAAACTAACGCCTGAACTGGAAAAACGAATCGCTGAATGTGAGGACACGGAAACACTTGAGGATATTTACCTGCCCTATAAGCCAAAGCGCCGCACCAAGGCACAGGTGGCACGCGAACAGGGTTTGGAGCCATTGGCAACAATAATAATGCTTGGCAGGGAGACTGATCCCGATGGTGTGGCGAAGCGCTTTATAAAAGGCGATGTGAAGACCGTGGCAGACGCACTGAAGGGTGCTCAGAACATCATTGCCGAGATAGTGAGCGAGGACGAGAAGGCACGCCAGACAGTGAGACGGTCGTTTGAGCGTGAGGCTACAATAACGTCAAAAGTTATAAAGGACAAGAAGGACACTGAGGAGGCAGCAAAATATTCTGACTATTTTGACTGGTCAGAGCCGCTGAAACGTTGTCCTTCACACCGTATGCTTGCCATGAGGCGTGGTGAGGCGGAGGGAATATTGCGCATTAGCATCTCCACCGACGATGGAGACTGTCTGTTCCGCCTGCGGCGTATCAGGGTGAGAGGCAACGGCAGATGTGCAAAACTCATAGAGGAGGCTGTAGATGACAGCTACAAGCGTCTCCTACAGCCTTCAATAGAGAACGAGTTTGCAGCACGCAGCAAGGAAAAGGCAGAGGAAGAGGCGATAAGGGTATTCGCCGAGAATTTGCGGCAGCTGCTAATGTCGGCACCTCTCGGACAGAAACGAGTGATGGGAGTTGACCCCGGTTTCCGTACAGGGTGTAAGATAGTGTGTCTCGATGCTCAGGGCAACCTTCTGCACTTTGAGGCTATCTATCCACATCCACCAATAGCGAAACGCGAACAGGCTGCCGCCACGATAGAGCGTTTAGTGGAACTCTATGGCATTGAGGCAATGGCTATAGGCAACGGAACAGCGAGTCGCGAAACGGCAGCTTTCATGAAGTCGCTCCATTTCAAGCACAGCGTGAAACAGTTTGTGGTGAGTGAGGACGGAGCTTCGGTTTATTCTGCCTCAAAGACTGCAAGAGAGGAGTTTCCTGACAAAGATGTAACGGTGCGTGGAGCAGTGAGCATCGGCAGGAGGTTGATGGACCCGCTTGCCGAACTGGTGAAGATAGATCCCAAAAGCATTGGAGTGGGGCAGTATCAGCACGATGTTGACCAGGGTAAACTAAAAAAGAGCCTCGACCTTACTGTTGAGAGCTGCGTGAACTCTGTGGGAGTGAATCTCAACACAGCGAGTCAGCACCTGCTGACATACGTTAGCGGACTTGGTCCAACATTGGCAAAGAATATTGTTGACTACCGTCGTGAGCACGGAGCCTTTACAAGCCGTGCCCAATTGAAAAAAGTGCCGAGATTAGGACCTGTGGCATACGAGCAGTGCGCAGGATTCCTCCGAATACCTGAGTCAGACAATCCTTTGGACAACAGTGCAGTACACCCGGAGTCATACAAAATAGTGGAGCAGATGGCGCGTGACAATGGTTGCACCGTAAGGCAGCTGATGACCGATGCCAGCCTGAGGGAGAAAATAGAATTAAGAAAATATGTGAGCGATACGGTCGGAATGCCTACACTTACTGACATAATGAGTGAGTTGGAGAAACCTGGTCGAGATCCCAGAAGTCAGATTGAGGAGTTTGAGTTTGCCGCAGGCATAAACTCCATTGATGACCTAAGGGCTGGAATGACCTTACCTGGCATAGTGACAAACATCACCAATTTTGGCGCGTTTGTTGATGTTGGCGTCCATCAGGATGGACTTGTACATATCTCGCAGTTGGCAGACCGTTATGTGAGCGACCCTAATGAAGTAGTGAAACTCCATCAGCATGTAAGGGTGAAGGTTACGGAAGTTGACAAGCGCCGCAACCGAATATCGCTGACGATGAGGGGATGTTAGTGAACAAGTTGACGAGTGAACAAGTTGACGAGTGAACAAGTTGACGAGTGAACAAGTTGATAGTCCAACCGCAAAAAGCAGCAAAAGACATAACTTGTTAACTCGTCAACTTGTCAACTATTCTTATTATATTTTCAGTTCTTTAAGAATCTCGCTGATGCGCTGCATTGTAGTGATGCGAGTGGGTACGAGGGGAAGACGCAGTATGTTCTTTATCATGCCCATTTCGCTCAGCACACATTTCACTCCTGCAGGATTGCCGTCAACGAAGAGTAGGCTGAAGAGGTCGGTAAAACGGTGGTGAATCTTGCGTGCTGCCTCATACTCTCCCTTGAACTCAAGACGAATCATCTTTGAGAACTCCTTGGGCAGTGCGTTGCCAATGACGCTGATTACGCCTACTGCTCCACATGAAATCATAGGGAATGTGAGTGCGTCGTCGCCGCTTATTACGTCGAACGACGAAGGCTTGTTCTTTATAATCTCATCCACCTGCTCAAGATTTCCGCTTGCCTCCTTTATTGCAACAATATTTTTGCAGTCGCGTGCAAGGCGTACTGTAGTGGCGGCAGTCATGTTCACACCTGTGCGTCCAGGTACATTGTAGAGTACTATTGGCAGCTTGGTGGCGGCAGATATTGCCTTGAAATGCTGATAGAGTCCTTCCTGTGAAGGCTTGTTGTAGTATGGACAGATGCTCAGCACACCGTCAATGCCGCTAAAGTCGCCTGTCTTTAGCTCCTCCACTATGGCGGCAGTGTTGTTTCCTCCGCATCCCATAAGGATAGGCACACGACCGTGCACTGTTGACACGATGGTGTCTTTTATTTGCTTTTTCTCGTCGGCAGTGAGGCAAGGAGTCTCACCTGTTGTTGCAAGAATACATAAGAAGTCGGCACCGTTTTTGAGTTGGTATTCGACAAGTTTTGACAATGTAGGATAGTCAACGGAGCCATCCTCATTAAATGGAGTTATCAGGGCTATTCCGAGACCCTTGAATATATTACGTACCATATATATTTAAAAAGTATTTCAAATTCGACCGCAAAATTACACAATAAAATTGAAATTATTGCTTTTAAAGCGTTTTTTTTTGCCGCTTGCAACATTTTTAGGCGTTTTTTTGCTTTGTCATAAGAAAAAAACGCCCAAAATGTTGCAGTCGAATAGTATGGAATGTGGCTTTCGCCTCAATTTTTTAGAAACCTCCGAAGCCACGAGGACGACCACCGCCCATAGGCATTGGTGGCATTCCTCCACCTCCAGGACCACCTGCTCCGTGAGACGCACGCATCTTTTCGCGTGCCTCTTTACCGCCGAAGAGGTTTATTTTGTATATGGCGTGTACCATTATGTAGTTGTTCACAGAGTTGTATTCCGTGTCGCTTCGCATCATGGAGTTGATGGTGCGCGAGATGTTGCTCTGCTGCTTCAGCAGGTCGTAGAACTGCAACGACACCGTGAGAGCCTTGCTGCGGAGGAAGCTCTGCGACAGCTGCACGTTCCAGATAAGCTCGTTGGTGTTCATCGACGCGTCGTTGAAACCGCGGCGGCTGTTCATAGAGAGGTCGGTGGCTATTGTAGTGCCCCAAGGTGCCTGTATGTTGGTGCTGAAGCCGTAAGAGAACATCCATGTGTCGAGGTTCGACTCTGGCTGCAACTGGTTGCGGGCGTGGGTGTAGTTGAGTGATCCGTTTAGCTCAAACTCCAACCATGAGTTTCTTACACCTGCAGCGAGACGCTCACCGAGATTCGTAGTGTTTACGGAATTCTTCTGAGCTGTTTCCGAACGGTTGAGGTTGAGATAGCTCACGTTGTGGTTGTATGCGAAGTTAGTCATGGTGTTCACATAGAACAGGCCAAGTGTGTCGAGAGCCGTATTGAACATAAATCCGGAATAGATGTTCCAGTTTCCGTTGATGTTTTCCGGACGACTTATCTGTCCACCGGTTTCCGGATTGTAGGTAATCATCTGGCTTACGGCGTTGCTCGTTGTAGTGAAGAACACGTTTGCCATTACCGCACGCTGGTGCTTCTGTATGTAGTTGTTGTAGAAGAGCATGAGGTTGTTTGTGAACGAAGGCTTAAGGCCAGGGTTACCCATTGTGATGTTGAGAGGGTTGCTGTCGTCCACGATGTCGAGCAGGTCGGTCATGCTTGGCTGCGATGTTGATCCGCGGTAGTTGAAACGCAACTGGCTCAGCTTTGATATTTTCCAACGGAAATCGGCAGTAGGCGTGATGTTGGTAACGTTACGCACAGTATCGGTGTTCACTCCCTGATAGTGCTGAACGAACTTTGTCTCCTGTGGCACAAGTTTCACACCGAGGTTGAGGTTGTAGCTCTTGCGTATTACGCGCAGCATGAGTTCAAGGTTATGTATGTAGTTTTTGTATTCTGAGAAGCGGCTCAGGTCGTCGTCGTAGTAAGTGTCGAGCGGACTTGAGAGTCGTCCGAGATAGTTGTCCCACATGCGGTATTCGGGTGAGAGACCACTGAAGAAGTCTTCGCCCAGATTGCTGAAGTCGTATGTTTGTCGGTCGCTCTTCGAATATTTATACTGGAAACTGTAGCGGAACTGCAGGAATGTTGCCTTGAAGATAGGCTCACTGTATGTGAACTCAGTGGTGTAGTTCCAGTTTTTCTGTGGAGTGAGGTTGTAACGGTTTGTCTGGTAGGTGGAGTCGTTGCCGAGGGCGTTCTTCACCTGGTAGAGGTGCACGTTGGTTGTTGACAAGTTCTTGCTTGTGCTTTCAGAGTAGTTTGCCGATGCCTTGAGCGTGAGGTTGCGTCCTGTGGTGCTGAGCTTTCGGTTTAACTGCAACATACCTCCCACGTTTTTCGAGTCGCTGTATGTTATGCTGCTGCTTTTCTGGTTGTTCACGGCGAGACCTTGCTTGTTCATTTCCGCCATGCCCTCTTCGGTGAGTGGATTGGTGACATGCAGATAAGGGTCTTCGCTGAATGTTGCCGAAACGTTGTTTGACGTTCCGTCGTTCTTGGTAAAAGAGAATGTAGGACGGAATAGGATGTTGGTCATCGAGTCAGGCATCCACTCAATCCTCATTCTCGCATTCCAGCTGTCGCTGCGTGAGTAGCTCTGTTTAAGGCTGTTGGAGAACGAAGACTTGTCGCTGACGAAGTTCTCGGAAGAGTTTTTCGACATAACGTCGCCATCGCGGTGGTTCCATCTCACGTGTCCGTTGAATTTAAATTTGTCTTTCTCCTCGTAGTTGAAGTTGGTACCAAGCATTTTCGATGAGTTGAGTCCGTTGTTGGCACCGCCGAAACGTCCTCCGCCTCCTCCACCGGGGAAGCCTTTGTCGTTGGTGTTGTTGGCATTGGCGAAAGCCATTATCTTAGTGTTGTCCTGGAACAGTGCTCCCATTCCCCTTGCAGAATAGCGGTCTTTCGTTCCCGCTGCGAGGTCGAGGTTAGAGAACACACCCTTGTTCATGCCACGCTTCACGGAGAAGTCGAGCACAGTCTCCTCCTCACCGTCGTCAATTCCCGACACCTTAGCGAGGTCGCTCTTCTCGTCGTATGCCCTAACCTTTTCTATAATGGAAGTTGGAAGGTTTTTCATTGCAGTCTGTGTGTCGCCAGTCATGAATTCCTTACCATCCACGAGTATTTTCTTCACCTCCTTGCCGTTGTGTGTTATCTTGCCGTCTTCGCTTACTGTAACACCAGGCAGACGTTTCACAAGTTCCTCTATGGCAGAGCCTTCCGGCGTGCGGTATGCTGCCGCGTTATATTCGAGGGTGTCGCCTTTTGCCTGCACCTTTGCCACGTTGGCTGTCACGGTTGCACCTTTAAGCATAATGGCGTCGGCAGACATGTTTATCTTACCGAGAGCCACATCCTTGCCACCACTGACTGTGATGCGTTTGGTGTAGTTTTTGAATCCCACGCACGATACCCTAAGTATGTAGCGTCCGTCGGAAGGAGCTGTAATCTTGAATACACCATTGATGTTTGTGAGCACACCTTTCACCAACGTACTGTCGGTTTTCAGGAGTTTAACTGTGGCCTGAGGCAGTGGCTCCTGCGAGTCACTCTCTACCGTGGTTCCTGTAATGGCACGTTGTGCCATGGCGAGCATTGCGTTGGTAACTACCGCAAGCATGAGAAGAATTTTTTTCATCTTTTTCTGTTTAATTTTGATTGTATGACGAACACTTTTGCAAAAGGTTTAATAAGAAATCGTGAAAAAACCAAATTTTTATTTGTCACTGACTGTAAATAATCAGTGAATTGTTTGGCTGTTTGGGAAATTATGCCTAATTTTGCAGCGTGAAAGAGGTAACAATTTTAGCTATGTATAATAACTGTAAATAAATAAAGATAAATGGCTGTAAAAATTCTAAGCGTCGATGATGAGCTCGACTTGGAGATATTGCTAACGCAGTATTTCAGAAGGAAAATACGCAAGGGGGAATATGAATTCTCGTTTGCCCATAATGGTCTTGAGGCTCTTAAGATGGTGCTTGAGCAGAAAGACTTCGATATAATTCTCAGCGACATAAACATGCCGGAAATGGACGGACTTACGCTTCTCACCAAACTCAACGAGATGCGAAATCCCGCCCTTAAGTGCATCATGGTGTCGGCATACGGCGACATGGGCAACATCAGGACGGCGA
>CALZDK010000016.1 GCA_945637645.1 uncultured Prevotella sp. | reverse complement strand
CCACCTCATAGGTCTTCTCTGTTGGTATGTGGTCGATGACTGTTCCATTCTCAATGGCAGTCACCATTATCTCGTTTTTTGCCATAATTCGTCAACTCAATTAATTATCGTCTTGTCGTTCCTCACCTCGTCGAGCGAAATGCCGAGCACGTCGCAGAAGATGGCCTGACGTGCGTATAGACCGTTGCCAGCCTGCTGAATGTAGTAGGCATGCGGGTCGTTGTCAACGTCGTAGGCAATCTCGTTCACTCGTGGCAGCGGATGCAGTATCTTCATGTTTGGCTTTGCGTTGCCAAGCATGTCGGCACGGAGGATGTAGATATTCTTCACGCGCTCGTATTCCATAAGGTCGCTGAAACGCTCCTTTTGCACGCGCGTCATATATAATATGTCGGCATCGGCAATGATTTTCTCGTTGAAAGCGGTGTGTTCCTGGAAGCTGATGCCATGCTCGCGACAGTAGATCTTGTATTCGTTAGGCATGGCAAGTTCCTTTGGAGCAACAAAATGGAAGGTTGGGTTGAAATGGCGCATTGCCATAATGAGCGAGTGTACAGTTCTGCCATATTTCAGGTCACCGACAAGATAGATGTTGAGATTTTCTAACGTACCCTGAGTCTTGTAGATGGAATAAAGGTCGAGCATGCACTGTGAGGGATGCTGGTGAGCTCCGTCGCCAGCATTGACGATAGGCACTGGTGCCACCTCGCTGGCGTATTGTGCCGCACCCTCTATGTGGTGGCGCATCACGATGACGTCGGCATAGTTCGACACCATGAGTATGGTGTCCTTCAGTGTCTCACCTTTCGTTCCGCTGGTAATCTTTGGATCGGCAAATCCGATAACCCTTGCGCCGAGACGATTGGCAGCTGTTTCAAAACTTAGCCTTGTTCGTGTTGACGGCTCGAAGAACAGGGTCGCCACTACCTTACCTTTGAGCAGTTCCCTGTTGGGATGCCTCTCAAACTCCTGAGCCATCTCTATCATGTAGAGAATCTTCTCCCGTGTGAGATTGGCTATGGTCACAAAATTATGTTTTTCCATCTCGAATTGTTGTATTTAATTCTTTTTCGACCGCTAAGGTACATATATTTTTGGATTTATCGAATAAAAAAACGAGAAAAAAGCAAATTTTCTTCTTTATATGGATAAAAACGAGTAATTTTGCCGTTGAAAACGACTAAAAGAGCAAAAAATTGACTATTATGGCTAAAACTTTTGTCCGTTTCCTATGGACATTACTCATAGTTTCTGTGTTGGTCGCAATAGGTGCTTTCTATGCCATTGCCGAAGGGTGGATTGGCTATATGCCACCAGTGGAGGACCTGCAGAATCCCATCAACAGGTTTGCCACACAGGTGTATTCTGCCGACGGAAAACTGATGGGAACATGGAACTACAACAAGGAAAACCGCATCTGCGTGGATTACGACCAACTGTCGCCGGCGCTCGTCAAGGCACTGGTGGCAACGGAAGACGTGCGCTACTATGACCATTCGGGAATAGACTTCAAGGCACTGGCAAGAGCCATCGTGAAGCGAGGCTTAATGGGACAGAAGAACGCTGGAGGAGGATCCACCATTACGCAGCAGCTTGCCAAGCAGCTCTACTCGGACAAGGCGGCAAGCGTGACGGAGCGTGTCCTGCAAAAGCCAATAGAATGGGTGATTGCAGTGCAGTTGGAACGCAACTACACCAAGGACGAGATAATAGCCATGTATCTCAACTATTTCGACTTCCTCCACAATGCAGTGGGTATAAAAACGGCGGCAAACACCTATTTCGGAAAGGAACCGAAGAACCTTAGTGTGACGGAAGCCGCAACACTGATAGGACTGTGCAAGAACCCCTCGTATTTCAACCCTGTGCGCAATCCTGAAAGATGCCGTGAGAGGAGAAATGTGGTGATGAGACAAATGGTGAAGGCTGGTTACCTGACCGAGGCAGAATACGAGACATACGCGCCACGCCCTCTGAACCTAAACTTCCACGTGGCAGACCACAAAGACGGAATTGCGGCATATTTTCGCGATTTCCTCCGCAGATACCTTATGGCGAAACGTCCGGAGAGAAGCAACTACCCGTCGTGGAACATGGCAAAATACCATCAGGACTCAATAAACTGGTATAACGACCCGCTCTACGGATGGTGCAACAAGAACACGAAGAAGAACGGACAGACATACAACGTCTATACCGACGGACTGAAGGTTTATACCACTATCGACTCGCGTATGCAACGCTATGCCGAGGAAGCTGTTGACGAACATGTGGTGAAATATCTGCAGCCTGCCTTCAACCGCGAGAACCGCGGCAAGAGCAACGCGCCCTACTCCGGCAACCTGACGACGAAGCAGTATAACGACATAATGGGACGATCGGTGAAGCAGAGCGAGAGATGGCGTGTGATGAAGGAGCAGGGAGCTTCGTACGACGAGATACACAAAGCGTTCCACACACCAACAAAGATGAGCATCTTCACCTACCATGGCGAGGTGGACACCACGATGACCCCAATCGACTCGATAAAATACTACAAGTCGTTCCTGCGCTGCGGATTCATGAGCATGTCGCCACAAAACGGAGCTGTGAAGGCATACGTGGGAGGCATGAACTTCATACACTTCAACTACGACATGTGTATGGACGGACGACGACAGGTGGGTTCCACCATAAAGCCTTTCCTCTATTCACTTGCAATGGAGAACGGTTTTTCGCCTTGCGACCTCGCACCAAACGTGCAGCAGACATACATCGTTGCAGGACAGCAGTGGACTCCGCGCAATTCAAGCCGACGCAGATACGGAGAGATGGTGACTCTGAAATGGGGACTGGCACAATCGAACAACTGGATAACGGCATACCTGATGAGCAAACTGAGCCCACAGGCTTTCGTGACTCTGCTGAGGGAATATGGGTTTAACAATCCTGACATTCATCCATCGATGTCGCTCTGTCTCGGACCTTGCGACCTCACGGTGGCTGAGATGGTGAGCGCCTACACCACGTTTGTCAACCACGGCATACGCTGCGCCCCGCTCTTCGTTACAAAGATAGAGGACAACGAGGGCAACGTGATAGCTCAGTTCCAGCCACGCATGAACGAGGTGATAAGCGAGGAGAGCGCCAACAAGATGCTATATATGCTGAAAGGTGTGGTGGACGGAGGAACGGCGAGCCGACTGCGCTACAAATACAACTTCACGGGTGAGATAGCAGCGAAGACAGGAACGACGAACAACAACAGCGACGCATGGTTTATGGGCTTCACGCCTACACTCGTCAGTGGAGTGTGGGTGGGAGGCGACGACCGCGACATCCACTTCGACTCGATGCAGATGGGACAAGGCGCTACAATGGCGCTGCCTATATGGGCAAACTATATGCGACGCGTGTTCAGCGACAGTCGCCTCGGCTACAGCGAGGGCGCGGTGTTTGACCTGCCCGAAGGCTACAATCCCTGTGAGACAAGCGAGATAGACGTAACCGACGTGAACGACATAGAGGAGGTGTTTGAATAAACCCTCACTCTCCTCTCACAATCTGGAGTATGCGGTCGGCAGTGCGTCCGTCCCATCGGTCAGGAAGCGACGAGTTTTTCCATTCCCCCTTCACCATGTCCGACAGTGCCGACTGTAGTTTGGCGATGTTGTAGCCCACGAGAACGTTTGTTCCCTGGCTCACTGTCTCTATATGCTCCGTGTAGTCGTTGAGCGTGATGCAGGGAATGTTGTTGAAGGTCGCCTCCTCGGCAATGTTGCCAGAGTCGGTAACTATTCCCTTGGCAT
Source organism: uncultured Prevotella sp. (assembly GCA_945637645.1). Taxonomy (GTDB): domain Bacteria; phylum Bacteroidota; class Bacteroidia; order Bacteroidales; family Bacteroidaceae; genus Prevotella. The sequence continues at coordinate 12,764 of CALZDK010000016.1, read as the reverse complement.
GGGAGGTGAGATAGCCGAAGTTGAGATAGCCCATGCTTTCCACAATATGAATGTTTGGCTTGTCGGCAACAAGCGGTGCTATGGTCTCTCGTGACAATCCACGCAAGGGGGCAACGACAGGAGTGTTGCCAGCCTTTTCCGAAAGTGTTTCCAACATGGTGCGCAGATAGTCGCCATTGGTCAGAAGTGCCTTGCGGTTGATAGTGAACACTATGTATTCACCATCAGCAGCTCCGAGAGTGTGGAGACACTGAGGGCGTGTGAATCGCGAATAATTCCTGCGGAGCGTGTCGATGATGATGTTTCCCACCATATAGACTTTCTGCAACTCTGCACCCTCACGGCTTGCAATGCTGCTTGCGCCGGCTCCTGCAGTGAAGAGAAGGTCGCTGAGTCCGTCAATAACGAGGCGGTTAACCTCCTTAGGCATGGAAAAGTCGAACGATCGTGTTCCTGCCACGAGGTGAGCTAACTTTATCCCACGTTTCTTGCACACTATTGCCACCGCCATGGTGGAGGCGAGGTCGTCAACCACTATTACGGCATCTGTCTTAACCGAGTCGAGATAACGGTCGAAAGCTCCCATTGTCTGACCAGTCAGTTCGTTGAGGCTTTCGCAATCCACTCCGAGGAACACGTCGGGACTCTTTATCTGCAAGTCGCTGAAGAGCGAGGGTTCCAGTGTGGTGTCGTCCTGCTTTCCCACATAAACCAACTTGCAGTCTATGTCTTCTCCATTTTCCCTTGCCTTGTTGACTGCCCAAGCCAAGGGTGCCAGTTTTATGAAATTGGGTCTGGCACCAGCCACCATAGTAATACTAAACGTCATATTTCTTCTTGTGTTTTTTTGCTTTTTGAGGTATCATGTTTGAATAGCCCGTACGTGGACTTTTCACTCCCTTATAAGAGTCCCATCGCTGGCGAATCTTTCTCACATAGTCCTCCGTTTCCGTTCCACGCATATAGCCATGTTTTACAACTGGGTCGCGGTAGAATTGCGGATTGCTGAGTTTAAGCACATACTGGCTTACGTCAGCCCAAGAGTGGGGATTGCCTCCATATTTCTCTGTCAGTGCCATGGCATCGCGTATGTGGTGATAGCCACCGTTGTAGCTGCCGAGCACGAAGTTCATCTTCTCGTAGCGAGAGGGAATGTCGCTGAACTTTGCCTCAAGCTGTCCGAGATATTTTGCCGCTGCCGCAATGTTGCTCTCCGGGTCGTGAATCTTGTCGCGTGGAAGTCCGAGCATGTCTGCCGTTGCAGGCATTATCTGCATCAGTCCGAGGGCTCCAGCCCACGAACGTGCCTGTGGGTCGAAAGTGGATTCCTGATAGCATTGGGCTGCCATAAGTCGCCAATCCCAGCGTATGGGTTGGCAGTAGGTCATGAACAGCGCATCATAACGAGAAATCACGCCACCTTTCTTGTTTAACATTGGCGCATAGACATGGCGCACCACACTCCGCGTGCTGAGCAGGAAGTCCTCCTCTTTCTTCACCTCAGCCATTATCTTCGGGGTGTACCACTCGTTGAGCGACTTTGCCAGCCTCTTTTTATCCTTGTTCACTGTCCATTGACCAATAGAGTCGTTGCCCGCTCCGCAAAACACTATCTTGTCCAGACTGTCTTTAGGCAGCCTAATATCGGATTTTCTCAGCGGATAAGCAACTATGTCAACATCGCCTGCAACAAGTCGGCTCACCATCTCCATAGTGTCACGACACAACTCCACACGCACTCCGACACCAATCTTCTCAGCATATCGCTGTACCATCATGTATTGTAGTCCGAGCTGGCGACCACGGTGGTCATAGTATGTGGTTGGTCCGCTTATCGTAACGACAATCATCTCGCCATTGGCAACAATCTGGTCGAGGTCGAAATCGTCGTTGTCGGGAATGGAGTCGTTTATCTCTCCCCACGGTGTCACCACCTTTTCCTGCCTGTTAGACGAGCACGAAACCAAACAGACAATGAAGCCCAAAAGAAGGGTCACTGTCCCCAAAATGCACAATTTTTGCCTGTTTTTAATGCCAATAATCAACAAAATGCTATTTTTTGGGTGCAAAAGTAGTGATTTTCTTGCACATTCTATCATTAATTCGTAATTTTGCATCGTGATTTTCAAAATATATAATAAAATTAAAGTATGTTACGAATAGCAGTACAGTCTAAAGGTCGTCTTTTCGAGGACACCATGAATCTGCTCGCAGAAGCAGACATCAAAATCAGTTCAAGCAAACGCACACTGCTGGTGCAGTCGTCAAACTTTCCCCTGGAGGTGCTCTACCTCCGCGACGACGATATTCCGCAGAGTGTGGCAACAGGTGTTGCCGACATCGGTGTCGTTGGCGAGAACGAGTTTGTGGAGCGTGGCGAGGACGCTGAGATAATCTCACGATTGGGATTCAGCAAATGCCGCCTCTCGTTGGCAATTCCCAAGGAAATAGAATATAATGGCCTTGAGTGGTTCAACGGAAAGAAGATTGCAACATCATATCCTGGCATACTTCGACATTTTATGGAAAATCACGGCATAAAAACGGAGATTCACGTCATAACGGGCAGTGTGGAGATTTCTCCTGGAATTGGACTCGCCGACGCCATCTTCGACATCGTCAGCAGCGGATCTACCCTCGTCAGCAACAACCTGCGTGAGGTTGAGGTGGTGATGCAGAGCGAGGCTTTGCTCATAGGCAATCACAACATGGAAGAGGAAAAGCGTAAGACACTGCAGGAGATGCTCTTCCGTTTTGAGGCAGTGCGAAGCGCCGAGGACAAGAAGTATGTACGCATGAATGCACCAAAGGCACGACTGAAAGATATCATCGACGTTCTTCCTGGTCTTAAGAGTCCTACAATCATACCACTTGCCGACGACGAATGGTGCTCCGTTCACACCGTGCTCGACCAGAAGCGCTTCTGGGAAATCATCGGAAAACTGAAGGAAATGGGTGCACAGGGCATTCTTGTCACACCAATAGAAAAAATGATTTTATGATAACCATCAAATACCCAAAACGCGAGGATTGGGCGTCGATAATCAGACGCCCACACCTCGACGTGTCAGAACTCACTGCAACGGTGAAGTCTGTGCTCGACGACGTAAAGGCACGAGGCGACGAGGCAGTGAGGGAATATGAGTTGAAATTCGACAAGGCAGAACTTGACTCTCTTGCCGTAACCGCTGAGGAAATAGACGAGGCTGAGAATCTCGTAGATGCACAGCTGAAGGATGCCATCCGACTTGCTCATTCTAACATAAAGACATTCCACGAGGCACAGCAATTCAACGAGGTGAGAGTGGAGACACAACCTGGTGTGGAGTGCTGGCAGAAAAGCGTGGCTATAGAGCGTGTTGGTCTATACATCCCAGGTGGCACTGCCCCACTCTTCAGCACCGTACTCATGCTCGCCACTCCAGCAAAGATAGCTGGCTGCAAGGAAATAGTGCTCTGCACGCCTCCAGGACGCAACGGAAAGGTGAACCCCGCAATACTCGTGGCAGCACGAACGGCAGGGGTGAGCAAGATTTTCAAGGCTGGTGGAGTACAGGCAATTGGTGCCATGGCTTATGGCACAGAGTCGGTGCCTAAGGTTTACAAAATATTCGGTCCGGGAAACCAGTATGTAATGGCAGCAAAGCAACAGGTAAGCCTCCACGATGTGGCTATCGACATGCCGGCAGGACCTTCGGAAGTGTGTGTCATTGCTGATGCCAATGCCAATGCAGAGTTTGTGGCTGCTGACCTATTGTCGCAGGCAGAACACGGGGTTGACTCCCAGGTACTGATGATAACCACCTCTGAAACAATGGCTTCGTTGGTGGAAGCTGAAGTGGAACGTCAGCTTAACTTACTGCCCCGTCGCGATATGGCGGCAAAGGCTTTGGACAACAGTAAGATTGTTGTGGTTGCCTCTGAAGACGAGGCAATGGAACTGTCAAACACCTATGCCCCGGAGCATCTCATACTGCAGACCAGCTCTTACGCCGAGCTTTCGCAAAAGGTAGTCAACGCAGGAAGTGTGTTCCTTGGGAAATATGCCTGCGAGAGTGCCGGCGACTACGCAAGCGGCACCAACCACACACTGCCAACCCATGGCTATGCCACGGCATACAGCGGAGTGAATCTCGACAGCTACTGCCGCAAGATAACCTTCCAGCACCTCACTGAAGAGGGAATACGCCGTATTGGACATGCTGTGGAGGCAATGGCTGCCGCAGAGTCGCTCGACGCACACAAGCAGGCAATGACAGTAAGAATTAAAGAAGTTGAACGATGAAAGAACTGAAAGAACTTACGCGAGAGAACATCTGGAACTTGGCACCATACAGCTGTGCCAGAAACGAGTTCAGCGGACGAAACGCCAAGGTGTATCTCGACGCAAACGAAAACCCATATAATGGTCCACTAAACCGCTATCCAGACCCTCTGCAACTTGAGGTAAAAAAACAGTTGGCTAAGGTGAAGGGAGTGGCGGAGGACTGCATTTTTCTCGGCAACGGAAGCGATGAGGCAATAGACCTCATGTATCGCTGTTTCACAGAGCCTAAGGTGGACAACGTTGTTGCCATGGACCCCACATACGGTATGTACAAGGTATGTGCCGACATAAACGATGTGGAATATCGCACGGTGTCGCTGAACGAAGATTTCTCGCTCAACGCCGACAATATCCTTGCTGCCTGTGACAACCACACGAAGGTGATTTGGCTATGCTCGCCAAACAATCCCACCGGGAACGCACTCGACCGTGGTGCAATAGAGAAGATTCTGAAGGACTTTGAGGGACTTGTAGTTGTTGACGAGGCTTACTGCGACTTTAGCAGTCAGAAGCCTTTCCGCACAGAGCTTTCAAAATATCCTAATATCGTGGTGCTCAACACCATGAGCAAGGCATGGGGAAGTGCTGGCATAAGGCTTGGAATGGCGTTTGCGTCAAAGGATATCATAGACATTCTTAACAAGGTTAAATATCCCTACAACGTCAATGCACTCACCCAGCGTGAGGCTCTTGAACTTCTCGCCGACCCATACGAGGTTGATAAATGGGTGCGCACAATACTATTGGAGCGCAGCCGTGTGGTTGATGCCATAAAGGTACTGCCCATCTGCCGAAAGGTTTATCCTACGGACGCCAATTTCGTGCTTGTGGAGGTTGATGATGCACGCAAGACCTACGAATATCTCGTTGACCGTGGCATTATTGTCCGCAACCGCAACAGTGTTCATCTGTGTAACGGTTGCCTGCGTATAACAATAGGCACAAAGACGGAAAACCAGGAACTGCTTGCTGCATTGAGAACAATGTAAGTCCATAGACTATTATTAAATCAGAAAACATCTTCTAATGATAAAAAAGGATATGAAACGACAATTATTGATTATCTCGATGATGATGACTTTCATCACGGTGTTAGCACAGCAGAAGGTGTATGACGACTCCATAGACCCGTTTGCACAAATAGACCAAGCTGTGGAAAAGGCAAAGGCGGAAAACAAACTGGTGGCTTGTCAGCTCGGCGGCAACTGGTGCAGATGGTGTATAAAATTCGCACAGTTCATTACTGAAGACAAGGATATAGACAAAATTGTTAACGACAACTTTGTCTATATCCATGTAAACTACAAGTCGCGCAACGACTCACAGGCTCAGAAGGTGAGCAAAAGGCTCGGAAACGCAGGACGTTTCGGATTTCCTGTAATTGTGATTCTAAATCCCGACGGTTCGGTGTTGCACATACAGAACTCTGCCTACTTGGAGCAAGGCGATGGGTACGACAAGAAAAAGGTCGTTGACTTCTTCAAAAACTGGACACTCTCTGCCATTAGGGGAGAGTGACAGGAGGGTTATCGGAGTCTTAATCCCTGTCCAACACTTATTGTATCGTCTGGCGACATACGGTTGAGCTTGTAAAGATACTTTAGTCGGATGCCGTAGAGTTGTGCAATGGAGTACATTGACTCACCTGAACGCACATAGTGCAGGCGACCCTTGTAGTCCTTTGGCGCTTTCTTGGCTTTCTTCTTCAGATAGACAATGTCGCCTTCCTGAAGAACGTCGCGCTTTTCACGCTCGTTGTATTTCGCCAATTTTCGGTAACTTATTCCCACTTCTTTACCAATGGACTTGAAGGTGTCGCCACGTCGTGCCTTGAGATAGTAGTTATTGTTAAACTTATAGATGGGATGCAACTTACCATCGGTGGCAACATCCTTAGTTGCAGAAGCCATGAAGCGGTCGTAGTGCTTCGCCTTGTCATATTGGTGGAGCTTATAGAGTTCGATCAGTTCTATCAGCTTGTCAGCATAGCGCGGATTGGTGGCATAGCCTGCAGCCTTAAGACCTCGAGCCCATCCCTTGTAGTCTGTTGTGCTTAAGCTGAACAGTTTGCGGTAGCGTTGACCGTTGACAAGAAAGCGCGAATGGTCCTCGTAGCTCTGGTAGGCATTGTCGTAGGCACGGAAACATTCATTGCGCTCGTCGTCGTCGGCATGTACAGTGCGTCCCTGCCAACCATGACACTTTATACCAAAATGATTGTTTCCCTTGCGTGCCAGTTCACTTCTTCCCGCTCCCGACTCAAACACTCCCTGCGCGAGAGTGATGCTCGCAGGTATGCGGTATTTCTTCATCTGCTCTATGGCAAGATCTTTGTATTGGTTTATGTACTGCTGGTATGTGGAGTTCCACTTCATCTGTCCGGCAGCAAAGAGTGCGTTAAGGAGCAACGCAAGAAGGAATATGAGTTTTTTCATCGAAATTCTTGTTTAAGACGTGCAAAAATACTCAAAAAAAGTCATAGTAAGTAACTTTTTTATTAATTTTGCAAGAAAATTAGGATTATTATGGAAGCTAAGACTATATCATCTACTATTTTGGTAGCTCAGATGGACGAACTGCAGGTAGAAGACGTGCAGCTCATAGAGTGTGCCATTGCCCAGACAAAGAAATCTTACTCTCCCTATTCCAAGTTCTGCGTAGGAGCAGCCATAAGACTTGAAAACGGCGAGACAGTGGTAGGTTGCAATCAGGAGAACGCGGCATTCGGTGTGACTATGTGCGCCGAAAGGTCAGCACTTTTTGCAGCTGGGGCGAGGTGTCCAGAGGTGGCAATAACCGCCATTGCCATTGCAGCACGCGACGGTGAAGGGTTGCTAAAAGAGCCTGTAAGTCCGTGTGGAGTTTGCCGACAGGCAATGGTGGAAACGGAAACGCGCTACAACAGAAAGTTAAGGATATTACTCTATGGCACGGATAAGGTTTACATCATTGACGGAATAGAAAACCTTATGCCGCTTACGTTTGCCAATTTCTAATAGCATCCGATATTGAGTGTGTCGCCACGAAGTGTGCCATCCCTATTGTCAGTTATTCCATCAACAGGCATAGCCTTGCCACGAAGTGTGGAAAGGGAATCGAGATGGAAGTCATAGTCCTGCAGGTCTATATCCACAAGGCGGAAATGCTTCTCACCCTGAATAGAATCCTTAGGCGATTCAAAAATAACATTTTGGAAACGCAGGCTGTCTGAAACAGCAGGAGTGCGCAATAGGCAGTTGAGGAAATGGTAGTCGAACGACAAGGAGTCGCCCATGACAACATCCTCGGCGTATCCAGTAAAAGCAGTGTTTACACAAATGAGCGATCCACGTTCATTCAAGACAACACCATTGAGAGTGTTGCCGAAACTTATTGCCGCACCACGATTTACACTGAAAGGATAGAACTGTGCCACTGTGCAATAGGTAAGTTCAAGTCTTCCACCAACCATGGATACGCAGTCGCCGAGAGTGTTGGTAATCTGACAGTTGACAAGACTTATATGGGAGTTTACAGCCCGAAGACCATAACCATTGCAGTTGTGAAGTGTGGTGTTTTCAAGCCGTAGTCGGCAAGTGCCCAAAGCCGCAGAGTCGCAGACGATGGCATCGTTGGTGCTATGGATGTCTGCAAAGGATATGCTATTGCCTGTGGAGGAAGAACGGAAACGTATGCCACTCCACTGACCACTTAGTCGATCGTAGGGCAAATAGTCGAAAATATGGTCGAGGCGGTCTCCACGCAACACAACCTCGTCATTAGCCTTTCCCTCAACGACAAGCTTTCCAAAGACATCTATTCCTGCATTGGGATGAAAATATAGACGAGTGGGTGACTTAATGGTGAGCGTGGCACAGCTGTCAACCTTTATTCCTCCATAGACAACAATTGGCTTTTCTGACATGATTGTAGTATCTCGACTGACTGTGAAATTGCGTAGCTCCACTGCATCCCATGTACAGGCACTGAGGCAGACTCTTTGTTCAGTTCCACTCTCAAGCATGAAGAGAAGATTGTCCTCGACATGTTGCGGATCGTCGGAATAGGTCTTGTAGGAAGTCAGCTCCACGAAAACCCTCAAGCTGTCGCCTCCTCTTATCTCAAAATCCTGTGCCTGACTACCATTGGAATTGTCGAGGAAAACACCATCTACGTTAACTCTGAATCCTGTTTGGTTTCCTTTCTGCAATCTCACCTGCCTTATGCGAAGTCCTTTGTCTCCATTGTTATACACCATGAATGAATAAGTTGGCGATGGCACTCCGCTGAATAGCGTGTCCATTCTTAATGTGTCGGTTGAGAAATCCAACAGGTCACTCTTTCCTGTTGAGAACTCTTCGTCAGAACAGGAAACAGCCAGCAGTGTGGCAATGGCGAGAATAAAAAAAGAAAGCCGTTTCATCATAATAATGAAACGGCAATTTCTTCTATTTATTATACCTATGAAACAAAATTTCAAGATTTACTTGAAATAGCGCTTGTAGAGACCCATGAAGCCTGCGCAGTGACGAGCCTCATCCTTAGCCATCTCATGAACAGTGTCGTGAGTAGCGTCCATACCTGCAGCCTTTGCATTCTTTGCGATGCGGAACTTGTCCTCGCATGCGCCCTTCTCTGCTGCGATACGTGCCTCAAGGTTTGCCTTGGTGTCGCCAAGAACATCACCCAGGAGCTCGGCAAACTTAGAAGCGTGCTCAGCCTCTTCGAAAGCGTAGCGCTTGTAAGCCTCTGCTACTTCTGGATAGCCCTCACGGTCAGCCTGACGGCTCATAGCGAGATACATACCAACCTCTGTGCACTCGCCGTTGAAGTGAGCCTCAAGGTCCTTGATCATCTCTTCGTTAGCACCTTCCTTGCGTGCAGCGCCAAGCACATGAACAGTAGCGAAGTTAGCTTCGCCGTCGTCCTGAAGCTCAGAGAACTTTGATGCAGGAGCCTTACACAATGGACACTTCTCAGGAGCAGCCTCACCCTCATAGATGTAACCGCATACGGAACAAATAAATTTCTTCTTCATTTTCTTTTATGTTTTTAAAAGTTATTATTAAATCTCATTTATTTGATTGCAAAAATACTCAAAAGTCATTATTCCACCAAGCATTTTACATTTTTTATCTCATAAAATAGGTATTTTTTTCCATTTCGCACCCTTACGAAGTACAAATTTCACTTTCTTTGCTTTATCTACCGTTGGTTTCTGCCACTCCCCACCCAAGAGTTGGATAGTGGTCTTTTTGCCTTCAGGAACAGCAGACAGGGCTTCCTCTATGGTAAAATAGTCGCCTGTGCCATCGGTGGCAACTGCAATGTCGTAGTTTACGAGATGCTTCTTAAGCGGCTTCACCTCTTCACAAATGGCAGAAGCAAGCAGACGAGCAACCACATGTGAACCATATACATTATAATGTGTATTGTCACGACGACCATTGGGAACAAGCGGATTATCGCCAGGAGCGAACCACATGTGCAGACGCTTTGATTCCTCACGTCCCATAGACTGCTCAAGGTCGTGGGTTATGCGGTTGGCATCTACGAAGGCACAGTCGAGCTCTCGAGCCACATTGCGCGGCGAGTCGAGATATGCTCCATGGGTGTCGCGCAGTGTGTCGTCCTCAACCACAATAGGAGAGTCCTTGGCATCTATGTTTCGCAGTTTCTCATCGTCGTCGTTCTTCACCACCTCCACTACGAAGTTGCGTCGCACCACAGCATTGAAAAGCACGGGAATGCCTCCCTTCGAGCGTGTTTCGTTCACAAACTTGCGCAGGTTTTCGTCGAAGGTGGTTCCTGGGTCGGTGTGACGATCAGGCCGAGGTTTCTCATCGTTGTGTCCAAACTGAATAAACACATAATCGCCTGGTCTCACTTGGTCAATAACTTTCTGCCATCGTCCCTCGTCGATGAAACTCTTAGAGGATCTGCCATTGACTGCATGGTTGTCGATAACCACATCGTCGTCGAAGAAACAAGTTAGCACCATGCCCCACCCTCTCTCTGGAGTTTTCTCATATTGTTTGTTTGCCATCGTGGAGTCTCCAATCATGAAGACACGCACTTTGCTGTCCGATTTTGCTGAAAGCAAAAGACAGCAGGCGACTATTGCCGCCATACTGCCTATAAGTTGTTTTAGAAGATTTGGTTTCATATTCTTTTTTGTTTGTTTTGAAAGGTTTGAGGAGTTTGAGGGGTATATGACTCACAACTCCTTTTTTTATTTATTCACAACCTTTATCAGCTCTTCGGCGGTGACCATAGCCTGTTCCCCTGTTGCCATGTTCTTCAGCGTCACCTTTCCTTCATTCATCTCGTTTTCGCCTACGATAGCAACAAACTGTATGCCCTTTGCGTTGGCATACGACATTTGTTTCTTCATCTTTGCTGAATCGGGATATATTTCTGTTCGTATTCCTGCCTGACGTGCCTTTGCCACTATTGGCAGACAATAGGCAGCCTCTTTCTCTCCGAAATTTACAAAGAGGAGCTGTGTGCTTGCCACAGCCTCCTTCGGATATAGGTCAAGCGTGTTGAGAACATCAAAGATGCGGTCGGCACCGAACGAGATTCCCACACCGCTGATTCCAGGCATACCGAAGATGCCCGTGAGGTTGTCGTAACGTCCACCTCCCGTGATGCTGCCCATCGGGGTGTCGAGAGCCTTAACCTCGAATATTGCTCCGGTGTAGTAGTTCAAGCCTCGTGCCAAGGTAAGGTCGAGTTGTATCTCGTTGTTGAGTCCAACATTCTGGAGTGTATCGAGGATGAATCTTGTCTCCTCCACACCTTTCAATCCGGTCTCGCTTGTGGCGAGCACGTCGGCTATGACCTGCAGCTTTTCGTTGTTGCTTCCCGCGAGGTTTATTATCGGTTGCAACTTCTGTATTGCCTCTTCGCTGATGCCGTTGCCACGCAGTTCCTCATTCACGTTGTCGATACCGATTTTGTCGAGCTTGTCAATTGCCACCGTGATGTCAACAATCTTGTCAGCCTCTCCAATTACCTCTGCAATGCCAGTGAGGATTTTGCGGTTGTTAATCTTTATCTGCACTCTCACGCCGAAACGTGTGAACACGGTATCAACTATTTGCATCAGTTCCACCTCGTTCATGAGCGAATCGCTTCCAACCACGTCGGCATCACACTGATAGAACTCACGATAGCGTCCCTTTTGCGGACGGTCGGCACGCCACACTGGTTGTATCTGATAGCGTTTGAAGGGAAGCTGCAACTCGTCTCGGTGCATCACCACATAGCGTGCGAAAGGCACCGTGAGGTCGTAGCGCAAACCTTTCTCACAGAGTCGTGCTGCGAGTTTCAGAGTGTTTCGCTCGCAGAGTTCCTCGTCGCTCACCTTGTTGAGGTAGTCTCCACTGTTGAGCACCTTGAAGAGAAGTTTGTCTCCTTCCTCTCCATATTTGCCCATTAGTGTCTGTAGAGTCTCCATAGCGGGAGTCTCTATCTGCTGGAAACCATAGAGTGCATAGACCTCCCGAATAGTATCGAAAATATAGTTGCGTTTTGCCATCTCCACGGGGGAGAAGTCTCGCGTACCCTTAGGAATATTTGGTTTCTGTGCCATTATTTTCTTACTATTGTCTGTTCGCGGTCTGGACCAATTGAAATAATCTTTATCGGTGTCTCCAGTTGCTCCTCGAGGAACTTAATGTAGTTGGAGAACTCTGTCGGGAACTGTTCCTCGTTAGTGAACTTTGTCATGTCGGTCTTCCATCCTGGCATCTCCACATAAACAGGTTCAATTCCTTCTTCAATATTATACGGGAAGTAGTTGATTTCCTTGCCATTTTGCTTGTATGCCACACAAGCCTTTATGGTGTCGAAGCCATCGAGTACGTCGCTCTTCATCATAATGAGCTGAGTAACTCCATTCACCATGATAGCATAGCGCAGGGCAACAAGGTCAATCCATCCACAACGGCGCTCGCGTCCAGTCACGGCTCCATACTCATGACCTATCTGACGAATTGTGGCACCTGTCTCGTCGAAGAGTTCCGTAGGGAATGGACCTGCTCCTACTCGAGTACAGTAAGCCTTCATGATGCCATAGACCTCACCAATACGGTTTGGACCGATGCCCAGTCCTGAGCATGCTCCTGCGCAAATGGTGTTTGACGATGTAACGAAAGGATATGATCCGAAGTCCACGTCGAGCATTGTTCCCTGTGCACCCTCGCAGAGAATTGACTTTCCCTCACGAAGATAGCCGTTTATTTCGTGCTCTGAATCCACTATCGGGAACTGTCGAAGATACTCTATTCCCTCCAGCCACTTTTTCTCCACCTCAGTGATATCGTATTCAAAGTCCATCGACTTCAGTATTGCCTCGTGTCGAGCCTTTGCCTCAGAATACTTGCGGTTGAAGTCCTCGAAGATGTCACCTACCCGAAGACCTGTCCTCGACACCTTGTCAGTGTATGTAGGT
>CALZDK010000015.1 GCA_945637645.1 uncultured Prevotella sp. | reverse complement strand
TATATGTCAATCCGATAGTGCCGTAGATGGGGTAGAGGGTTTGCTCGATGGTCTTGAAGGAACTCTTGAAGGCTCCGTTGAGTCCCCAGGCGAGGTCTGCGGACACGCCGATGCGCTTTCCTATAAGGAAGTCGGCACCGAGATTGATGCCCCACTGGAACTTGCGCATTTCGTCGCCGAAGTCGTAGGTGGGGTTGTCGTCGCCTTCGGGTCCCATTTCAATCTTGTCGCCCGTTGGGTCACCTGTGCGAAGATAGCCGTCATAGACATGTCCCTCGAAGTTGTTTGTGGCAACGTAGGAGACGTATGGACCGCACTTTATGAGGAAGCGTCCTGTGCGCAGTGTCGCCATTACGGGAATGGTGAGCATCCAGCGGTTGCACTCTGTCACGAGGTTGCCCGTGTACATACCCTCAAGGTGTTCGCCACCCTGAACCATCTCCATGTGGTAGTTCTTCACGGTAGCATCTATCTTCATTCCCTTGTTCTCGATGTGTACACCGGCGAGCAGTCCCCACGGTCCCCAGATGTCCTTTTGCACGTCAAGTCCGAGTGTTATGTTGGGCTGGAAGTCGTAGCTGTTGAGACTGCGTATGGTCACTGGCATACCTATTGGAGCCGTTCCGCCAATGTTGTAGCCTATGCGGAATGTGTAGTTGAGGCTGTCTGGTATGCTTATCGCCCACGACGGCAATGCCATTGCCATCAGAAGAGCCAAGTTGATTATTATCTTTCTGTTCATAAAAAATCGTGTCTATTTCTCTTCCTCGCACTCAAGACGTACGTTATCGATATACAGTGTGCTGCCTGGGGCTCCCTCGTAGTAGGCGCCCTGGGTGCTGGAGGTGAAGACTATGGTGAGACTATATCCCTGACGTTCAAGTTCGTCCATATCGATGTCTGTGGAATAGGTGAACGTCATCTCGAACGGTGTCCATGTGTCGGTCTCCGGAATGTCGGCAACCTCGGCAATAGCCACTATGTTTGGGTTTGTCTTTGAGTCCTCGCCGTAGAGCATCACTTCCTTGCCCTGTGCGTCGTGGTTGCGATAGAACGAAGCGTAGATTGCCGCACGGTCCTTTATCTCCGGGTGCTTCTCCACCTTGTAGTTGACGTAACTCCAGAAGACATCGCCCGCCTTGTATTTGTACATTCCGGTCACCTTCAACGGTTTCTTTGCAAAGGGTCTGCCCATTCTCGTGGTATGGAGAGTGTTGGTGAGGGCAAGCGACACGTCGAACTCTCCTATGAAGAAGTTACCTGCCGCAAGAGGACGGCGCACCAGTTCGCCCCACGATCCGGTGCTGCAGGTGGTGAGTTTCACGCAGCGTCCCTCGTAGCCATCGACAGACACCGACGGAAATTCCTCCGGGGTTGCGCTCGACTTGCTCAGTGCATAGCCGGCATTGGCGTTAGACCAATATTCCAGTTTCGTTCCGTCAGGCTGAGTCTCATACCATTTGTAGTAGCCCACCTTCTTTTTTTCGTCGTTGTAAACACTTGCATTCTCGAAGTCGAAAAGCACCGTTGACGACTGTATGACGGTGGTGGGTTTGAAACTGACAGTGTATTTACGGTTCCACTGTTTGTCCTCGGATGTAACGGTATAAACCACCGGTCCCTTAGAGAAATCGTGTACAGACCCGTTTTCGGGAGATATTGTAGCGCCTTCGGTTATTTCAAACCTTGGAGCCAGTGCAGTGATGTCTGCATTGCGCCTTACGGTGAACGTTATCTCGTTTTTGTCGTAAAGAACGTTTATGGCAGTGTCTGTCGGCTGAAAGAACATCTCAGCTGGATTGTCGGCGTGTATCCAAGCCTTGGTGATATCGCACTCCGCATTAGGTGCCTCGTCCTTGAAGCATGATGCGAGAGCGGTTATCACCAAGGCAAAAATTGTCTGTCGAATTATCTTCATCAATTGCGATATTTTTACTTATTTGCGGTGCAAAGTTAGCAATTATAATCGTAAATCGGATTTAAACTCTTGTAAAACTATGTTAAACGCTGGAGTTTTTTGTTACTCCAGCACCACAGTGACACCTCTTGCCGCCTGTGCACCCATCACGAGTGCCTGGGCAATGTCGGCGGTTTTGGACGGTCCGCTGATGAAGCATCCGTAGCCGTAGGAGTTGAACTCTATGCGTTGGTATGCCTCGTGCATATTGTTGACAATCTGTTTGTGGTCGAGCAGTATTACGAGATATTCGGAGATGAAGCACACGGCTTTCTGTTTCATGGTTTGTGGAATCCAGATGCATCCGTTCTCAGCCACTCCGAACACGCCTCTCACCACGCCCACGTCGGTGCCGTTGAGGTCGTTTGCCTCGGCAACGGTGTCAGGGTTTCTGTTTGCTATTGTCACCTCCGGCAGGTTTGATGCAATTACCTTGGCGTCGGGGTAGCAATTCTTAATCACCTCGTTGATGTCTTGTCCTTTCTCCAACTCAACTACTTTTCCTCCCACAGTCTTGCTCATCTCGACGAACTGTTTCAGGGGGTCGGCATATTGCACTCCCTTCATGTCGTCAAACGATGGCATATCGTATGTGGTATGTATGTTGGCACGAATTTTTGCCAATAAATCTTCCTTGTTCATTTTGTTGTTTCTTTATTATGTGTTCCAACTTGTCAACTCGTCAACTTGTCAACTCGTCAACTTGAATTACTTTACCTTTCCTTTCTTCCACATTGTCTGGAACGACTCCTTGGCAAAGGTTGGCAGTTCGCGTCCCTTGCCCCATTCGTTCAGTCCGTTATACACTGCGAAGCGTGGAGCGTAGTTGACGAGCGGTGCAAACTTCAGTGCCGTTGAGTAGAGGGCAGGACGGTCGAAGATGAACTTCATACCCTGGCTCATGAGTTTCTTCTGCTTGTTGGCACGCTGCAGCGAGTCGAGTTTCTGTCGCCAAAGGTAGATCTGCTCCGAGAGGTTTACCTTGGCAGGACAAACGTTGTCGCACGAGCAGCACAGCGAGCATGCACTGACATTCTCAGAGTGGGTGTAGCGGTCGCGCAACATTCCGAGGTTGATGCCGATAGGGCCCGGAATGAAATAGGTGTAGGAGTAGCCACCGCTGCGACGATAGACAGGACAGGTGTTCATGCACGAACCGCATCGTATGCACTTCAGGGTCTCCCAGTGGTCGCGGTCGGCAATGATGTCGCTACGTCCGTTGTCAACAAGAATGATGTGCATCTCTGCGTCGGGACGCGCTTTGCGGAAGTGCGAGGTATATGTTGTGGTGGGCTGTCCCGTACCGCTGCGGCAGAGCAGTCGCTGGAACACGGCAAGCGACTTGTAGTCGGGAATAACCTTTTCAAGTCCTATGGCAGTGATGTGCAGCTTAGGCATTGACGTTGACATGTCGGCATTACCCTCGTTGGTGCAAACCACTATGTCGCCAGTCTCTGCCACACCGAAGTTGGCTCCGGTCATTCCCGCCTGCGATGTCATGAACTCGTTGCGCAGACTCATACGCGCGCAATAAGTAAGATAGGTGGGGTCGTTGTTGTCCGGTTCGCTTCCGAGTTCCTTTCGGAAGAGGTCGCCCACTTCCTCCTGTGTGATGTGTATGGCAGGCATCACGATGTGGCTTGGCTTAGAGTGCATGAGCTGAATGATGCGCTCGCCGAGGTCGGTTTCCACCACCTCAATGCCGTTTTTCTCGAGGAACGGGTTCATCTCACACTCCTCGGTGAGCATCGACTTGCTCTTGACCATCTTTTTCACGTCGTGCTGGCGCAGAATCTGCAACACAGTCTCGTTGAACTCCTTTGCGTCCTTTGCCCAGTGGACGATAACTCCGTTTTTCTCGGCATTGGTGGCGAAGAGGTCGAGATAGTGGTCCATGTGTGTTATGGTGTGTCGCTTTATGTCGCTTGCCATCTGTCGTAGCTGTTCCCATTCTTCGAGGTTCATAGCCATGTTGTCCCTCTTGGTGCGAACCGACCAGAATGTGGCATCGTGCCACTTTGCCTTTCCTGCGTTTTTCAGGAATGTTTCGGCTGCTTTTGAATGTAATGTGCTCATAGTCCTGCTGCTAAAATCTGTACTACATGAATGAATTTGACGGGTTTGTTGAGTCTCTTGGCTATGCCTTGCATGTGCATGAGGCACGACGAGTCGGGACCTGTGATATATTCGGCACCCGTAGCCATGTGGCGCTCTATTTTGTCGGTTCCCATCTGTACCGACACAGCCTGCTCCTCCACGGAGAACATTCCTCCGAAGCCGCAGCATTCATCCACGCGTTCCGGTTCCTTGACGGTTATGCCCTGCACGAGTTGCAGCAGGTCTTTGATTTTGGAGAACGACGGTATGTTGCGCTCGCTTGGCGAAGAAAGGCCCAGTTCGCGCACGCCGTGGCACGAGTTGTGTACGCTGACGACATGCGGGAAACGGCTTGGAAGCGATGTTGGCTTCACTATGTCGTGCAGAAACTCCACCACATCCATAATCTTTTGCGATGTCTGACATTCGTGTTTTCCTTTCAGCAGACGTGGATAGTTGATTTTCACAAAGGCGGCACAGCTTGCCGAAGGTGCCACTACATAGTCGTAAGCGGCAAACTTTTCGTCGAAGGATTTTGCCAACTTGTCTGCCATTTTCTCAAATCCTGCATTTGCCATTGGCTGTCCGCAGCAAGTCTGTTCGAGCGGATAGTCCACGTCGAGCCCAAGGCTTGTCAGCAGTTTGTACGTTGCAACGCCGACTTCTGGATAGAGTGCATCGACGTAGCATGGAATGAATAGTCCAATTTTCATATCGTATAAGTTTTATTATTTGTCTTGAAAAACCAAGTGTCTCATCGGATGACCTCCCCAACTGTTGGTTCCCACTGACTTGAAACCTACCCGTAGGTATAGGGCCTCCGCCTTTGGATTGCCGGTGTCAACAAGCAGTCCTGTCCGTGATATGCCAAGCGATTGTGCCTTGGCGATGGTAGCTTTCAGAAGTTCGGTGGCTAATCCTTTGCCACGGTGTAAGGGACTTACGGCAAGCGAGTCAATATAGAGTTCTCCTGCCTCGGTCTCGTCGGGTATGTGGCTGTGGTCCATTCCCCATTCCTCTTTCGCTGTTTGTATGAATGCTTGTCTCAGCTGGTGCAACTTTGCACCGTCGTAGCTTGTGCAGATGCCCATGATGTTGTCATCTGTATCTGTGGCGCATAAAGTGTTTTTATAGCTGTATTGGGTGTCGTCGCGTTCCACGAGCCTTGTCATCACACGATGGAAATCGTCGATGCCGTATTTTTCTCCGCAAAAAAACAGACAACACTCATCTGTCATGGCAGTCATTATCAATTTTGCCACTAACGGAGCCTCCTCGGGCCTTGCTTGTCTTATAGAGATCTTTCCTGTTTGCATTGTTACTATTTTTGGGGTGTAAAGTTAGTTGGTTTTTCTTAAACGAACAAGTTTTTCGCACCTTTAATCATTAAAGATACTAAAATAATCTGCAAAAAATGCTATATGAGGCTTGTTTTTCTTTGTTCATTGGGATATTTTTAGTAACTTTGTATTCAGATTTAATAAATAGAAGAAAAAAGAATATGAATTACAACGATTTCCAGTTGGGCGCTACAGCCCATGATCGGGAGTTGTCTTTGTCGGCAGCTTTCCCTGTTTTGATGCGCAAGGTTTATGTATGGATGACTCTTGCATTGGTTTTGACTGGTGTCACCGCATATGGTGTGGCAACTAGTCCAGGCATAATGATGGCAATTGCTACCAACAAAATACTGTTCTTTGGACTTATCATTGCAGAGTTAGCCCTTGTGTTTGGAGTGAGTGCTGCCATCAACCGCCTCTCACTTGCTACTGCCACTCTGATGTTTGTGGCTTATTCCGTCATTAACGGAGCTCTTTTGTCGTTCCTTTTCCTTGCCTACACCATGTCGTCGATAACGAGTGTGTTCTTCATCACTGCAGGAACCTTCGCCGCAATGGCATTTTTTGGCTACACTACAAAGAAGGACCTTACCTCTATTGGCAAGATGCTTTTTATGGCACTCATTGGAATTATCATCGCTACTGTGGTGAATATGTTTGTCGGTAGTACTGGCCTGGAAATGATCATCAGCTATGTCGGAGTGCTTATCTTTGTTGGACTTACGGCATACGACTCGCAGAAAATCAAGGAGATGCTTGCCGTGGCGGGTGACCAAGGGGAAGCGGGACAGAAATTGGCGCTTCTCGGTGCACTGACACTCTACCTCGACTTTATCAATCTCTTTATATATCTGCTCCGCATTTTTGGACAAAGAAGGGATTAACTATATATATAAATAGGTATAGGGCATGAAAAAGATAACTTGGGTCTCGGAATTGATGAGGCGCTCGCGATTCCTGAAATACGTAGTCGTGTTGGCTGCAGGAGTGGCACTTGTGGGCTTTGTCGGCGACAGCAGTGTGTGGAGCCACATGCGAAACAAGCAGAAGATAGCTGACCTTCAGGGCGAGATAGACTTCTACAAGGGAGAGTACGAGCGCGATATTACAAAGTTGCGCCGGCTCGACACCGACCCTCATGCCATTGTGGAGATTGCCCGTGAGCGCTATTTCATGAAGAATGAGGATGAGGACATCTTCGTGCTTAGCGACGAAGCTCCTTCTACAACCAATGAAAGCGATGAAACAACTGAATAAAGTAGAGAATATTATATTTCTTTTGGGCGCTGTCATGATAGTTGTTGGCAGCGCTGCAAACTTGTTCTTCCAGTCTTGGGCTCCCTATGTGTTCGCCATGGGAGTGGCGGCTTATGTCCTTATGCAGTTCAAGCAGAGCTACGAGGGCAGCAACGTAACCATCCGCCGTCTCAGGCGCATCGTCATAATTAGCGACGTGTTCTTTATTGTCAGTGCCGTACTGATGTTTGCCAACACCTACAACATCTTTGGCCTCGACCATTTATCCTACGTCCAGTATGTGCACAACAAGTGGGTGGCAACGGTGCTCATAGCTGCTGTCCTGCAGCTATACTCCAGCCATCGATTGGGCAAAGAATTGTCAGAAGAGACAAAAAAATCATAAAACAAGCGCTAATTGTTTTAAATAGCATAAAAAAATTTCGGTACTTCGATTAATCATAGTACATTTGTCAGCGAAATAAATTTTGGAATGAAAACAAACATGAAGAAAATACCATACGTTCTTGCCTTACTGGCAGTAATCACGTCGTGTGCAGGTTCATACAACGTGCAAGGTTCATCGTCTGTCTCTGCACTTGACGGAAGCAAGCTATACTTGAAAGCCGTCAAGAACAACGAGCTGAAGAACATCGACTCTTGCGACGTTGTGCATGGACAGTTTCATTTCAACGGAGTCCTCGACACTGTAAGAATGGTAAACCTCTTCATGGACGACGAGAGCATAATGCCAGTCGTGCTTGAGGCGGGCGAGATAACCATCAGGATAGACAACGCAAGCCAAAAGGTGGGTGGAACTCCACTCAACGACAAGTTGTATGAGTTTATTGACAAGCACAACCAGCTCGACAACCAGATGAACGAACTGGCACACAAGCAGAGCCAGATGATGCTCGACGGAATAGACGAGGCAACGATAAACGAGAAACTCAGCATTGAGGCGGCAAAGATAGCTAAGGAGGAAGACCAACTTGTCACATCGTTCATCGTTGACAACTTTGACAATGTTCTCGGTCCCGGAGTGTTCATGATGATAACGAGCGGATACCGCTATCCAATCCTCACGCCTCAGATAGAGGACATAATGAGCAAGGCTACGGATAAGTTCAAGAATAATCCATACGTCAGCGACTATTATAAGACTGCCACCGAAAACGAGGCGAGGATGCAGGGATTGGATCCAGACGGTACTCCTAACGCCACGAAAGAACCTGTCGCCACAGGAAATGTGGACATGACCGCTCCTTTTGCTAACAAGGAAGTGGCTGACTCGGTAAAATAAACTGAGAAGACTATGACAGTATTGATAAAGAAAGCAACAGTGGTGAATGAAGGAACATCGCAAAAGGTTGATGTACTCATTCAAGACGACACAATAGCGGAAATAGGAAACAACATTATTACAGACGAACAGCTCAAGGCATCGAACTCCATAGAGGTGGTGGATGCCTCGGGCTGTTTCCTTTTGCCAGGCATAATAGACGACCATGTGCATTTCCGTCAGCCGGGACTTACACAGAAGGCCGACATGGCAACGGAGAGCAGGGCAGCAGCCGCAGGAGGAGTGACGACAGTGTTCGACATGCCCAATACTGTTCCGCAGACAACAACACTTGAGGCTCTTGACGAGAAATTCGACATTGCCGCCAAGGAATGCGTGGTGAACTATTCCTTCTTCTTCGGGGCGACTAACGACAACGTTCCGCTCTTCGAGAGGTTAGACAGACATAGAATACCCGGAATAAAATTGTTTATGGGCTCTTCAACAGGAAACATGCTTGTTGACAAGAGGCTGTCGCTCGACAGGATTTTCTCCACTTCTCCACTGCCTATTATGACCCACTGCGAGGACACATCTATCATAAATGCCAATATGGCAGAGGCAAAACGACTTTTTGGCGACGATCCCGACGTTACCCATCATGCGGAGATACGCAGCCGTGAGGCTTGCGTGGAGTGTAGCCGGTTGGCAATAGAGCTTGCCCGCAATCACAAGGCGAAACTCCATATCGCACATATCTCAACAGCCGAGGAACTCGAACTGATAGATATTGCAGATAATAACATTACGGCAGAGGCAGTCATCGGACACCTTATGTTCTCCGACGTGGACTACAAGCGTCTTGGAACACTGATAAAGGTTAATCCAGCGATTAAAGGCATTGCCGACCGCGACGCTTTGCGCCGGGCTTTAGCTGACGGGCGCATAAGTGTTGTAGGAACAGACCATGCCCCACATCTCCTTGCCGACAAGGAAGGAGGATGCGCAAAGGCTGCTTCCGGAATGCCGATAATTCAGTACTCGCTGCCTTCCATGCTTTCCCTTGTTGACGAGGAAGTCATATCCATAGAGAGGCTTGTGGAACTGATGTGCCATAATCCCGCCCGCATCTTCTCGGTGAGAGACAGGGGATTCATACGCAAGGGATATAAGGCAGATCTCGTTATTGTGCGTCCTGGCTCTCCGTGGAAGGTGAGTCGTGAGGGAATACTTAGCAAGTGCGGCTGGAGTCCACTTGAAGGAAATGAGTTTAACTGGCTGGTAGAGCGCACTATATGCTGCGGAAAGACAGTATATGCCAACGGCATGATACAGGACACGACAGCCGCTGAGGAAGTAAAGTTCAGATAAAACACAAGAAATTGCAACGCTTCAAGGTAACATATAACATCGGCGATGTCGCGCCATATATCAACTGGCTCTATTTCTATCATGCTTGGCAAGTGAAAGACGCTGCCGAGCAGCAGAAACTAAGGCGGCAGGCAGAAGATCGTCTAAAGAGGCTGGAGACACAATACTCCACTCATGCGCTTCTTGCGCTTGGCGAAGCCAATGGAGATGGCGACGACATAGTGTTTGAGAACTGCAGGATACCATTGCTCCGACAGCAGACAGTGGTTGAAGACGGGAAGCCAAACCTTTGCCTTGCCGATTTCCTGCGTCCAAGGGAACAGGGAATTGCTGACCGTCTCGGCATTTTCGCTACAACAGTGGATATCGGTTTGGAAACCGATTTTGCCTCAGATGACTTTGAACGCATGATGATGCAGCTACTTGCCGACCGACTGGCAGAGGCTACTGCGGAGAAAATGCACCTTGAGGTAAGAAAGAGAATTTGGGGTTACGTACCCGACGAGCAACTCACTATGGAGGAACTCCACACAGAGAAGTTCCAGGGCATAAGACCAGCCGTGGGCTATCCCTCGTTGCCCGATACGAGCCTAAATTTCGTGCTCGACTCCATACTCCGTTTCTCCGATATTGGAATAAGGCTTACGGAGAGTGGAGCCATGAAACCTCACGCAAGTGTCAGCGGAATGATGTTCTCTCATCCCAAGGCGCGATATTTCAGCATAGGAAAGATTGGTGAAGACCAGTTGGCTGACTATGCCAAACGCCGTGGAATACCCCTGCAACTGATGAAAAAGTTCATCACATAAGTGAAAGAAATGCTTGTACAGTTATATATACCAATAATTCTATCGATAGTGTTGTCCGATTTGTATCTTTACTATCGGATATTTCGTCGCAAACGTAGCAAGGGCAAAATGCCTTGGATTCGTCTTGCCGCAGTGGTTATTCCGTCTGCGGTTATGATTGCCTATACCGGATGGCTTTTTTTGCAACGTTCGTTCGCTCCCGGCAATGTAGGAGTGCTCAATGTCTATCTTTTCCTACTTGCGATGATAGTTTTACCGAAGCTCGTGTTTGTGCTTTGCTCTGTAACAGGCCATATTGCGAGTCGCATCGTGCGCAAACTGAGCATGAAGGCAACCGCACATCCCGCACGCAACTATGGCAAACTCATCGGCTTCTTGCTGGTTGCCTTGATATGGTATGTAGCACTTTATGGCACAACGGCGGGATTCAACAGCGTGAGTGTTCGCCATGTGGCTTTTGAGTCAGCCGATCTGCCGGCATCGTTTGACGGCTACCGTATTGTTCATTTCACCGATGCCCATGTCGGAACTTACAGCACCGACAGACAATATGTCCTTAAGGAATTTATTGACAGCATAAACGCTCAGAAAGCCGATGCCATAATGTTCACTGGCGACTTGCAAAACCGTGAGCCACAGGAGATTTACCCTTTTCTCGACATGCTTTCCTCATTGAAGGCGAAGGATGGGGTGTTTTCAGTTCTTGGCAATCACGACTATGCCAACTATATAAAGGCAGACGCGGCCACAAAGGTGGCTAACGAGCGCGAGATAGTGAGGTTGGAGAGACAGATGGGATGGAAACTCCTGATCAACGAGCATCTGACAATTCATAGGGGCGCTGACTCCATAGTGGTTGCAGGCATGGCTAACGATGGAGATGGAGTGCGTTTCCCAAGGCTGGGAGACATAGAAAGGTCGCTGAATGGCGTCTCAGAGAAGGCGTGGCTCCTCATGCTTCAACACGACCCGTCGTGTTGGAGACGTACCATTCTCCCCAAGTCCAATGCCAAGCTCACGCTGTGCGGTCACACCCACGCCATGCAGTTTGCCTTGTTCGGTTGGTCGCCTGCCTCGTGGGTTTACGACGAGTGGGGCGGAATGTTCTACGAGGGCGACCGTGCGATAAACGTCTCCACTGGCATGGGAGGCTTCATTCCGTTCCGTTTTGGAGTGCCGGGAGAGATTGTGGTAGTGGAGTTGAAAAAGATGAAATAATAAAGATAACTATTTTGATATGAGATTCTTATATTGCATTTACCAAGTTTTAGTGGCATTTCCAATCACAATAGTTGCCACCATATTGACAGCCCTCGTCACAGGAATAGGATGCACGTTGGGCAACGGACACTTTTGGGGATATTATCCCGGACATTGTTGGGCTTGGGTAATCACTCACGCTTTCCTCCTGCCAGTAAAGGTGGAGGGTAGGGAGAACCTCGAAAAGGGACATTCTTATGTCTTCGTGGCAAACCATCAGGGAGCTTTCGACATCTTCCTCGTCTATGGCTTCCTTTGCCGCAACTTTAAGTGGATGATGAAATACCAGCTGAAGAAAATTCCTTTCGTGGGATATGCCTGTAAGAAGTCGCATCAGATATTTGTTGACAAGCGTGGACCGAGCAAGGTGAAGCAGACCTATATCGATGCAAGGAAGACTTTGTCGAGCGGAATGAGTGTTGTGGTTTTCCCGGAGGGAGCACGATCGTTCACTGGTCACATGGGAATCTTCAAGAAGGGAGCTTTCATGCTTGCCGACGAACTGCAGTTGCCTGTTGTTCCACTCACTATAAATGGCTCGTTCAACGTGATGCCCCGCACACGCGACTGGCACTTCGCCAAATGGCATCCCCTGTCTCTCACCATCCATCAGCCAATATATCCTGTGGATAAGGGACCCGCCAACATTCAGGCAGTAATGCATCAGAGCTACGACTCCGTTATGAGTGCCCTTCAGCCAGAATATCAAGGTTTTGTGGAGAACCCAGACCAATAGTTGCTGGGTTCTCCAAAATTCCTCAACGCACAGACGGGTACGTTTATGTTGACAAGATAGCATTGATTTATAATGTAGGGCGAATGTAGGGTGAATGTAGGGTTGAGAGGTGCCCTATATTCTGCAACTGCTTGAAACAGTGAAGATTATCCCCAAATAATGTAGGGTGTAGGGTTGTAGCGACATCCGTCTCACACGCAAGCCTGAAACAGGGCTTCTTGTTAGAGTTTTACTGAGGAGATGTCGATTAGACCGTTTACTATGGCATAGATGGTGAGACCGGCGGAACTGTGGATCTGCAGTTTGCGGGCAATGTTACGTCGGTGGGTGATTACGGTGTTTACGGAAATGAAGAGGTGTTCGGCTATTTCCTTGTTCGACATTCCCTGCACAAGGCTTACTATAACATCCTTCTCGCGGTCGGAGAGGGCTTCGCCGTTGTCGGCATTTCCTTTGAACACCATGTTGGTGATGTTCTTGGTCACGTTGTCTTTCTTCTGCTTCTGCTCAAGGTTGCGTATGGCAGGCACGAAAATCTGGTCCTCCACTTGGGAATGGAGCTTCAGCCATTCCTCGTTGTTGTATATTCCGTAGAGTGTGGCTGTAAGTTTGTTGTTGCGCTGAATGTCGCCGGGAAGATATTTTATGATGATGTTTTTCAGTTCGCGCAGTTTTTGGTCTGTCTGTCCGTGGTGTTTGGAGAATGTCTCTATGTCGTAGTCGGTTGGGGCATTTCCGTCGAGCAGTTGCTTGACGTACGGGAAGAGCACTTTCTCCTCGTATTTCATGTGTTTGCGTATCTCGCGTGCATATTCGTCGTAGAACTTCATTATTAGCACTCCGAGGCGGTCTTCCTCGTTTATCGACTCTTTGAGGTCTCTTCGAATGGAAGGCAGCTGATAGTCGAGATAGTAGATGTGGCTGGCTTCGAGGTAGTGGAGTAGGGTGGGAATGTGGAGTCGGTCTGCCTCGTCGGAGTTGTAGTAGCCATTTATTGTATAGTTGACCACAGAGAGAAATGTGTAGGTGTCAACACCATTGTCCTGACACGTTTCGTTCACTGTCTTGTCTCCAAAACCAAGCGCAATGCCAAAGCTGCCGAGCGACTGCAGCACGTTGTAGTTGTCGCGTATGAGCGATATCATTTGGTCGTTTGACTCATAAACCTTATGATTCTTCATTGTCTTACCCCATTTTTTTTTTCGTCTGCAAAATTACTAAAAAAACGGTAATTTGACAATACTCATTTCTTGGTATTTTTGCGCTATTTCTTTGCTTTCTTATGCCTTAGTTTCGGTATTTTCACCTTTGTTCCTTCCTTAAGAGGGTCATTTCCGTTCATTTCGTTGAACACCTCAACGTAGCAAGACATTCCCGGACCGAGGTGAGTCTGTGCAATCTTGCTTATTGTCTGCCCCTCTCGTGCCGTGACAACCTTGTCTGTGCCGACAATGACATAAGCTCCGGTGCGTACTCTTGGGTCGCGCATGGCGTATGTGGAGAAATCTGCCGTTTCAGTGTTCTGTACTGTTTCTGCTTTCTTGGCAGTGGAGTCTTTCTTAGCTTTTTCAGTGACAGCAGTTGTGTCTGCTTTTGCCTTGTATGCTGTTATTTCTTCCTTTTGCTTGTCGAGGTACTTCGATTGCTCTGCTATTTGTGCAAGTCGTTCCTGATGGCGACCTTCCTCAACTCCAAACATATATCCTCCGTAGGCTGCGGCGGCAATGAGGATGAGGCAGGCTATTGCTCCTATGATATGGGCAGTATAGTGGTGTTCGGGTTCTTCTTCATAGGAAAGTTCATCTTCGGGTTCGGGTGTTGCTTCCTCTTCAGATTCTTGGTCTATTTCCTCCTTCTCAGGTTCATGAGTTGCCTCCTTTACCTGTTCAGGATTAGCCGATTCTTCCGGTTCTGGAATTTCCGATTCTTCCGGTTCTGGAATTTCCGATTCTTCCGGTTCAGGAGTAATAATCACTTCTGGTTCTGAAATAGTCTCTTCTTCAGGTTCCGGTTCAACCTCTTTTTCGGACATAGTGTTTTCTTTCTCAGTTTTTTGTATGTTTTCTGCTTCTGGAGCTGGTTCTTCTTTCTCCACGTCGGAGAAATCCACACCGTCGTTAAGTATCACTGTTTCAAACTGTGAGAAAGGACGGTTCACCATTTCCTTCATCACACTGTCTGGTGTGAAAGTAATCTTCTGATGACCGCCTATAAGCACACGCTCTCCTGTGTTGACGTTTACGCTCTCGCGTGGGTCAACATCAATAATCTTAAATGTGCCGAAACCTTTTATCTTCACTTGTCTGTCGGCTTCGAGACCTTCTTTTATCACGTCGAATATGGCACATACGAAGGCTTGGGCCTCGTTTTCCGAGAGCCGGTTCTTGCGTATGAGAATGTCTGCAAGTTGTTGTACGGTGAATTTGTCCATGTCTACTTGTCGCCTCCTTTCTTCACTTTTTCCTTCCATGTTGGCGAGGGCTTGAAATTGAGAACAAGTTTGGGCGGAACGAGCATTCTCTGCAGTGTTGACGGATTTACGATTATTCGCTCGAGCTTCTTCTTTATCTCAAAAGTGCCGAACCCGGATATGGCAATGCATTTACCTTCCTGAAAGCCATCGCTCATCTGGTCGATGACGTTAGTAACCATGCGTTGCGTGTCTGATGCCGTATAGCCCATGCGCTGTGATAGTCGCAGTATGAATTCCTTGTTGTTCACTGTTGTTCCTCCTTTTTTAGTTTTTATCTACAATCTTGCCATAGAGGTCGAAAGCCTCCGAATCGGTGATTTCTACATTGTACATATTTCCTGCCCTTAGCCGGCAATCTTGGGCCTCGATGAGAACCTCAGGGTCAACCTCCGGAGAACTGTATTCTGTGCGTCCAATATAGTAGTTGCCTTCCTTGCGGTCGATAACCACCTTCATTACCTTGCCCACCTTTTCCGCCTCCAACTCGGCACTTATTCTCTGTTGTAGAGCCATAAGTTTGTCGAGGCGTGCCTGTTTCACATCCTCCGGCACATCGTCCTCGTAGTTGTCGGCAGAGAAAGTGCCTTCCTCCTCGGAGTAGGCAAAGGCTCCCATACGCTCGAAACGTGTCTTGCGGGTGAACTCCATAAGTTCCTCGAAATCCTCCTCTGTCTCGCCGGGGAATCCTACCATGAGTGTCGTCCGCAAATGAATGCCTGGCACCTCACGACGGATGCGTTCTATCAGCGCGTAAGTGTCTGCCTTGGTGAAATGGCGGTGCATCCTTTCTAACATGTGGTCGGAAATGTGCTGCAAGGCAATGTCGAGATAATTGCAAACATTTGGCTTTTCGCGTATGACATCGAGCAATTCCCATGGAAAATGGGCAGGATAGGCATAGTGGAGCCTTATCCAGCGGACTCCCTTTATGTCCGCCATTCGTGAGACAAGTTCCGCTATGTGTTGCTTGCCGTCAACGTCGATACCATAGTAAGTCAGTTCCTGGGCGATGACCTGAAACTCGTGTATACCCTTGGCTACCAGTCCATTCACCTCGTCGAGTATCTCGTCCATTGGCCGGCTTCTGTGTTTTCCCGTCATTATGGGAATGGCACAGTAGGCGCAGTTGCGGTCGCAACCCTCGCTGATTTTTATGTAGGCATAGTGTGAGGTGGTGATATGGCGTTGCCCGTCGCATGTAGTCATGTCCACGCCTACAAGGTCTGCAATAAGGTCCTTGTAGTTGAATTTTCCGTAGAACTTGTCCACCTGTGGGATTTCCTCTGCAAGTTCTTTCAAGTAGCGCTGTGAGAGACAGCCCATTACGTAGAGCTTCCTTAGCCTTCCCTCTTCCTTTGCCTGAGCCAACTCGAGTATGGTGTTTATGCTTTCCTCCTTGGCATCTTGTATAAAGCCACAGGTGTTCACCACGGCAATCTCGCCTTTAGGGTTCTTGCTGTCGTGTGTACATTTGAAGCCGTTGGCCTCGAAAAGTCCCATGAGTGCCTCACTGTCAACGAGGTTTTTCGAGCATCCCATGGTAATTATGTCAACAGTATTCTCTTTCATTCCACTTTCTTGAATAGAGAGTCAACGAATTGTGCCTTGTTGAAAAGCTGGAGGTCTTCCATCTTCTCGCCGAGACCGATGTACTTTACAGGCACCTTAAGCTGGTCGCTGATGCCAATCACCACTCCTCCCTTTGCCGTTCCGTCGAGTTTGGTTATGGCGAGCGAGGTAATCTGGGTCACTGCAGAGAACTGCTTGGCTTGCTCAAATGCATTTTGTCCGGTGCTGCCATCGAGTACGAGCATCACTTCGTCGGGAGCTTCGGGAAGAACTTTCTTCATCACCTCCTTTATCTTCTTCAGTTCATTCATCAGACCTACCTTGTTGTGGAGTCTTCCAGCAGTGTCTATGAGCACAACATCCGCTCCATTTGCCTTTGCGCTGCTCAGTGTGTCGAAAGCCACCGATGCAGGGTCGCTGCCCATCTGCTGTTTTACTACAGGCACGTCCACGCGATTACCCCAGATGCACAACTGTTCCACGGCTGCTGCCCTAAATGTGTCCGCAGCACCAAGATATACTTTCTTTCCAGCGTTTTTAAACTGGTATGCAAGTTTACCGATTGTAGTGGTTTTGCCGACACCGTTGACACC
>CALZDK010000014.1 GCA_945637645.1 uncultured Prevotella sp. | reverse complement strand
GTAACTTCAGAAACTTGAGTAAGTAACTATATAACAACAGTAAATATTATGAGCAAACAAAAAATCTTCGCTGTCCTTTGCACCGCATTATTGGCTTTGCCCACCATGGCAAAGGACTACATGTTTGAAACTGTTGAAGGCGACTTGATGAAATCAAGAATCTACACCCTCGACAACGGTATGAAGGTCTATCTCACTGTAAACAAGGAGAAGCCACGCATACAAACCTATATCGCAGTGCGCACCGGAAGCCGCAACGACCCAGCCGAGACAACGGGTCTTGCACACTATTTCGAGCACCTGATGTTTAAGGGCACCACTCATTTCGGAACAGCCGACTATGCCGCAGAAAAGCCGCTGCTCGACGACATCAAGGCTCGCTTCGAAGTGTATCGCAAGGAGAAAGACCCGGCAAAGCGTAAATTGCTCTACCATGGGATTGACTCAGTGTCGCAGCTTGCGGCAGAGTACAACATCCCAAACGAGTATGACAAACTGATGGCAAGCATAGGAGCCAATGGATCTAACGCATACACATCAACCGATGTAACCTGCTACACCGAGGACATTCCATCTAACGAGGTGGAGAACTGGCTGAAGATTCAGAGCGACCGCTTCAAGAATGCCGTAATACGCGGTTTCCACACCGAACTTGAGACGGTGTATGAGGAATATAACATGTATCTCGCACGCGACGACGAGAAGGTTAATAACGCCCTTCTGACCTGCATTTTCCCTACTCACCCATACGGAACACAGACAGTCATCGGCACGCAGGAACACCTAAAGAATCCATCGATTGTAAACATCGAGAACTACTACAAGCGCTACTATGTGCCAAACAATATCGCAGTGTGTATGTCGGGCGATTTCGACCCCGACGTGGTTATCGCACAGATAGACAAACATTTCGGCGACTGGCAGCCTAACCGTCAGCTCTCGCGTCCGGAATTCCCCGCCCTCGAGCCCATCAACGCCCACAAGGACACCACCGTATGGGGACAGGAAGCGGAGATGCTCGCACTCGCGTGGCGATTCCCTGCAGAGAAGGAACTCTCTACCGACACACTCGAAGTTATAGCCAAGATGATGTGCAACGGCAAGGCGGGAACCATGGAGATTGACCTTGAGCAGCCCATGAAGTTACAGGCGGTGTATGTCACGCCATATACCATGACCGACTATTCGGGCTTTGTGATGTACGTAAATCCAATACAGGGACAGAAGTTGGAAGATGCCCGAGCCCTCGTGCTCGACGAGATAGAGAAGATGAAACGTGGAGAATTTGCCGACGACCTTCTTGAATCGGTGAAGAACAACTTGAAACTCAAGTTCTACGAGTCGCTGCTCGACAATGAAAGTCGTGCCAACATGTTTGTAACCTCATTCGTCAGCGGTCGCCCTTGGGATGTGGCTGTGGGCAAGAACGCACGCATCGAAGGAATAACCAAGCAGCAGATAGTGGATTTCCTCAATCGTCATTTCGCCGACAACTACGTCTGCGTGTATAAGCGACAGGGTGAGGACACCACAATAGTCAAGATTGACAAGCCTGCCATAACCGCCATTCCGTCCAACCGCCATCTCCACAGCCGTTTCCTCGACGAGATTACGGCTTCACATTCAGATCCCATACAACCCTCTTTCGTGGATTTCTCCAAGGACATGAAGGTGTTCACCACCAAACAAGGTCTTCCTGTGCTGTATAAGCACAACCCCGCCGACGGATTGTTCGACCTTTGCTTCCGCTATGAGTTTGGCAAGCAGGATGTGAAGGGCCTCGGTCTTGTACCTTCCTACCTTTATTATATAGGCACTGACAAGAAGACTTCCGCCGAGATAAACCAGGAATTCTACAAACTGGCTTGTGAATACTATGTGGATGTCATGGACGATGCCATGGAGATTGGTATCACTGGACTCAACGAGAATATGCCAAAGGCGCTTGCCCTTCTCGAAGACTTTATCCAAAACGCCAAGGCAGACCGTGAGTCATACGACAAGTATGTGGCTCTCGTGGAAAAGAAGCGCTCCGACGACAAGACCAACCAAAGTTCCAATTTCACTGCCTTGCAGCGATATGCCTTCAACGGCAAGTACAACAGCCTCACCAACACACTGAGCATAGCCGAGCTAAAGGCAGCCGATCCGCAGTCGCTTCCCGACATGATAAAGGGACTCAACGCCGTGGAACACCGTGTGGTTTATTTCGGACCTTCGTCAGAAAAAGAACTATCGTCGCTGATTGCAAAACTCCACAAGACTCCAAAGAAATTTGCTCCTCTGCCCGAAGGCAAGCCTTACGAGATGAAGCAGTATGACGAAAACGCCACTGTCATAGCGCCATACGACGCCAAAAACATCTACATGCTCGAAGTGATGAACACTGGCAGGAAATGGGATGCCTCTGAGGCAGCCTTGCAGAGCCTCTTCAACGAGTATTTCGGCGGAGGAATGAACGCCATAGTGTTCCAGGAACTGCGTGAGGCACGCGGACTTGCCTACAGCGCTTCGGCACGTTATTCTCGTCCGGGCAACCTCCGAGACACAGAATTCTTCTACGACTTCATCGCCTCGCAGAACGACAAGATGATGGATTGCATCAACACCTTCCGCGAGATTATCGACACCATCCCCCAGTCGCAGGGCGCATTCGACATTGCCAAGCAGAACCTCATGAAGAGCCTGCAAAGCGGTCGCACCACGCGTGAGAAAGTGCTTCGTGCCTATCTGAACATGGAGCGTGTAGGCCTCAAGGAAGACCTCAACAAGATTATCTACGACCGTCTGCCGTCGATCACTCTTCAGGACATCGTGGATTTCGAGAAGAAGAACATTGTGGGCAAGCCACGCTTGCGTGTCATTCTTGGCAACAAGGACGAACTCGACATACCTGCCCTCGAAAAACTCGCTCCTGTGAGATACCTAACCACCGAGGAAATCTTCGGTTATTAATTAGTTGACAAGTTGACAAGTTATAACTTTTGCTGCTGTTTTGCGGTTTGGCTATTAACTTGTCAACTTATTTTTTCATTACGCTCAAGTAAACTCTTGACAGCAATGTCACAGACTTGAGAAATTTGAGTTATGTTATTCAACTTTCGGAAGTACGGCACTGTAATTCAAAATTCGTTGCATAGAGTTAAAAAATGTAAGATGTTGCGCTTTTTCCTTGGAGCTTTGAAGAAAAATGTGTAATTTTGGCAATGCAAACAAAAAAGAATCGGATTTGAAACATCTTGCACTATCAATATTGCTGATGCTGTCTCCTGTGGCATCAGCCTATAGCCAGAAAATCACTATGGGTACCTGCGTCACAAAGGACGGTGGTGACTATAGTGGTGAAATGGTGGCTGGAAAGCCACATGGCAAAGGAAAAGCGACTTACAAGAACGGTAACTGGTATGAGGGACACTACGAAAAGGGAAAACGCCAGGGTTTTGGAGTTTATACCTTCTTCGACGGTGAGAAATACGAAGGACAATGGTTTCAGGACCAACAGCACGGAAAGGGTACATACTACTTTGCCAACAACAACAAGTATGACGGCCTGTGGTATCGCGACTACCAACAGGGAAAAGGTACGATGTACTACTACAACGGTGACAAATACGAGGGAGAGTGGAAACTCGACCACCGCAACGGCTACGGCGTATATACCTTTGCCGGAGGTGCCTACTACAAGGGCAACTGGGTGAACGACAGGAAGAACGGAAAGGGTTTCTTCGACTGGGGCGACGGATCAAGCTACGACGGCGAATGGAAGGACAATCAACGATCGGGGAAAGGCACTTTCAAATATTCCGACGGCGACATTTATGTCGGTCAGTGGGTGGATGACATTCAGAACGGACGTGGCATCTACAAGTTCAAGAGCGGAGACGTGTATGAGGGTGACTATGTGCAGGGGGAGCGCACTGGGTGGGGAATATTCAAGTTCGCCAACGGTGACAAATACTCTGGACAGTTTCTTGAGGGTGACAAACATGGTACAGGAACCCTGACATGGAAGAAAGGCGACGTCTATTCAGGCAGTTGGAAAAACGACAAACAGGACGGAAAGGGTAAGCTGACACTGAAGAACGGTGACATATACGAGGGAGCGTGGCAGAACGGTAAGCTAAACGGTGAGTGCATAATACACTTTGCCGATGGATCGAAGTTCAAAGGATCGTTCAAGGACGACAAACGCCATGGTCCTGCCATTGAGGAGGACAAGGACGGAAAACGCTTCGAAGGCTCGTATTTGAACGGCAAACGGGACGGAAGGTTTGTGGAAAAAGACCGCAACGGAAACATTACTGCCACTGGAAACTACACCAACGGGTGGAGGCAAGTGGACAGAAAGTAATTCAGAATTAAGAATTTAAAAATTAATGATATGATAATAGATACACTTGACATGCTGGGCCGCTATGTGGCTCTTAATCCACTTTTCGCTGATGTGGTGGAGTTTCTTGAGAATAATGACCTCAGCATCATGGCGGAGGGTAAGTATGAAATTAAGGGTGAGGATTTGTTCCTCAACCTGACAACGGCTACGGCAAAAACCACGGAAACCGCCGTGCTCGAAACCCATGACGAGATGATAGACATACAGATTCCTCTCTCAGGCAACGAGACTTACGGCTACACTCCACGCCGCTACCTTCCTGAGGGAGAATACAACAAGGCGAAGGACATCACCAAACTTCCCGACACGCCAGCCGACGACTATGTGACATGCCGCCCTGGAATGTTCGCCATTTTCTTCCCACAGGACGGACACGCCCCATGCATCAGCGAGGAGGAAGGAATACGCAAGGCGATATTTAAGGTAAGGAACTAAAAACTAAAAAAACATAAATATGGCAGAGAAAAAGACATGCAAGAGAGCCTGCTCCAAAGCTAAGGCTGTTGCTAAACCAAAGGAACCAGAACATATAGGATTGGTGAAGAACGACTCATGGCTCGAACCATACGAGGACGCTATTCGTGGTCGTCACGACCATGCAGTATGGAAGATTAACCAGCTGACCCGCAACGGCAAGAAAACCCTGTCGGACTTTGCCACGGGACACCTCTACTTCGGTTTGCACAAGACACCGAGAGGGTGGGTCTTCCGCGAGTGGGCGCCAAATGCCACTGAGATATACCTTATAGGCGATTTCAACAACTGGACAGAGAACGAGAAATATAAGTGCAAGAGAATTGAAGGCACAGGAAACTGGGAACTGAAGCTGCCATCGAAGGCCATGAAGCACGGCGACCTCTACAAAATGAAGGTGCGCTGGAACGGCGGTGAGGGCGAGCGCATACCGGCATGGTGCCAACGAGTGGTGCAGGACGACACTACTAAGATATTTTCTGCACAGGTATGGAATCCGGAGAAACCATACGAGTTTAAGAAAAAGAACTTCAAACCAAACAAGAGCCCGCTGCTCATCTACGAGTGCCATGTGGGAATGGGACAGGATGCCGAGAAGGTGGGCACATACAAGGAGTTTACGGAGAACGTGCTGCCAAGAGTGATAGAAGACGGCTACAACTGCATACAGGTGATGGCTATACAGGAACACCCATACTATGGCTCGTTCGGCTATCATGTCAGCTCTTTCTTCGCTCCGTCGAGCCGCTTCGGCACTCCGGAAGAGCTGAAGGAACTGATAGACACAGCGCACAAGAACGGCATTGCTGTTATTATGGACATAGTACACTCCCACGCAGTGAAGAACGAGGTGGAGGGACTCGGCAACCTTGCCGGCGACCCCAACCAGTATTTCTACGAGGGTGGAAGACATGAGCATCCGGCTTGGGACAGCCTCTGCTTCGACTACGGAAAGGACGACGTGCTGCATTTCCTGCTCTCAAACTGCAAGTATTGGTTGGAGGAATACAAGTTCGACGGATTCCGCTTCGACGGTGTCACCTCAATGCTCTACTACAGCCACGGACTGGGCGAGGCATTCTGCGGATATGGCGACTACTTCAACGGTCATCAGGATGACAATGCTATCTGCTATCTCACACTTGCCAACAAACTCATCCACGAGGTGAATCCAAACGCTATAACCATTGCGGAGGAAGTGAGCGGAATGCCAGGACTGGCAGCAAAGTTTGAAGACGGTGGCTACGGCTTCGACTACCGCATGGCAATGAACATTCCAGACTACTGGATAAAGACCATTAAAGAGGTGAAGGACGAGGACTGGAAGCCAAGCTCAATATTCTGGGAGGTGAAGAACCGACGTGCCGACGAGAAGACAATAAGCTACTGCGAGAGCCACGACCAGGCATTGGTCGGCGACAAGACAATAATCTTCCGCCTTATTGATGCCGACATGTACTGGCACTTCAAGAAGGGCGACGAAAACTTCATGGCTCACCGAGGCATAGCACTGCACAAGATGATAAGACTTGTTACGGCATCTGCCATTAACGGTGGCTATCTCAACTTCATGGGCAACGAGTTCGGTCATCCGGAGTGGATAGACTTCCCGCGCGAGGGCAACGGATGGAGCTACAAGTACGCACGAAGACAGTGGAACCTCGTGGACAACAAGGAACTGGACTACCACTACCTCGGCGACTTCGACAAGGCTATGCTGAAGGTGATAAAGAGCATACGTAACTTCCAGAACAAACCAGTGCAGGAAATATGGCACAACGATGGCGACCAGGTGCTCGCCTTCAGTCGTGGCGACCTCATATTCGTGTTCAACTTCAGCCCGTCGCGTTCGTTCACAGACTATGGCTTCCTTGTGCCAACAGGCAGCTACGAAGTGGTGCTGAACACCGATGCGAAGGAATTTGGAGGCAACGGACTTGCCGACGACAGTGTGGTTCACCTCACCAACTACGACCCTCTCTATATCAAGGACCGCAAGGAGTGGCTTAAGCTTTACCTGCCGGCACGTTCAGCAGTGGTACTGAAAAAGAACTAAAAAAGAGAATAAGTGAACTATAACAATCGACTTGAAAACGACAGCACCATGACCATTAGGGTCGTGTGTGCTGTCGCATTCGTTACATTCGCTTTCGTCTTCCTCTGTTTCCGTCAGGCTGACGTGATGGCAGTTGCCCAACATGTGCTGAGCGGAGGAAAGACTATCTACATACCAGTAGTGGGAGCACTGCTGATTACTTTTCTGCTGTATATGCTGCAGAGAGTTATTAACGCCTATCTGCACATCTACCACAGGATGCACTGGACAACCTATTTCCCGCCGATGTTGCTACTTGCCATAGTGTCTGACATTGGCAGTGGTATAACAACAGGACCAAACCTTGGCGCATGGGTCTGGGTAGCTCCATTGGTATTGGCTATATGGGCTGTGGTCAGCCTTGCACTTAAGAATATTCAGAAATACGAGTCTGACATACATTCGCGTGGCATTTTCTCGCGACTTATGTGGGTGAACATCTTCCCCATGGGTTTCATGATGATGGCAGTGGGACTTATTTCGGCAAACGACGACATGTTCCACTACAGGGCAAAGATGGAGAGGCTGATGACGAAGGGAGAATGGGAGAAAGCCGTGGAGGTGGGTGAGAAATCGCTTGAAAAGGACACGATAGTCACCATGCTCCGATGCTATGCCTTGGCACGCAGTGGGAAAATGGCTGAAGAGATGTTCAAATACGCCGTAGGTGGTACGTCGGAGACACTTCTGCCATTAGGAAAAAGCGAAAAGATGCTGATTTATCCTGTTGACAGCCTTTACAGGTTTCTCGGCGCACGTCCGTTGGATCGGATGACCACACGACAGTATCTCAATGCTCTCGAGGCTTCGGGATATGGGAAAAAGGCTATCGCGGACTATAAACTGTGCGGACTGCTTGTTGACCGCGATATTGACGCCTTTGTGCGTGAGTTGCCTCAATACTATACGATTAACGACAGCCTGCCACTTCACTATAGAGAGGCTCTGACACTCTACACCCACAAGAGGTCCACACCGATAGTGGTGTATCACAACCAGGTGATGGACACCGATTTTGAGGATCTGCAAAAGCTCGCCGACTCGAAGAAAAACCCGCAAGCGCGCCGCCTCGCCGTATTCGACCAGTATTATGGAACATACTGGTGGTATTATGAATACGGTAAGTGAGGCAGAGCCGCGTCAGTGACAAATCTTGATGAAGGGACAGTAGGCGCAGCTGCGGGAATCTGTAGTAGGTTGGAAAGGCAGCGAGGGATTGAAGATGTCGGACAGCAGATTGTCAAGGCAAGACCTGAATTCTCTCTCATAGATGTTGACATCGGCAATAGGCTCGCCTCCGAGACGCAGAGTGGGGAAGTCGTCCTTGAAGTGCTGGATGAACAGCAGCGACGGAGACACCGGCAACGACTGGGCGTTGACCTCCTGTGAGTGGCGCACGATGTTGGAGTAGATGAAAGTCTGCAGATAATAGTCGCTATGTGACTTTATGTTGTTGCTGTCAAAGATTTCCTCCACGGAGTCAAGGTTGTTCTCGAAGCGTCCACCTCCTGTCTTGTAGTCTATGACGCGTATGTGCTGTCTGCCTTCCTTGTCGGCGACAAGGTCGAGGCGGTCGATGGCTCCACCAATTGTTGAAAGGAAGGTCTGTCCCGTGTCGCCAATACGCACAGTTATGTCCTCCACAACATCTTGCTCAAGGGCTACAATTCTGAAAGGAGTGTGATTGGAGTCGCTCTTGAGCAGTTGTTTAAGATAGGTTGTGATGACGTTGATGTTTATCAGCTGGAGTCCATTATACTCTGGCTTCACCACCATATTATTTTGTCCCAACTTGTAGATTTCCTCGTCGAGTGTCTCCTCCACCACTCCCATGAGGTAGGCATCGGCATTGAGGAACTTCTCTATGTGCTGTTTCTGTATCACGGGACCATATTCCTCGGCGAGACGCGTGTAAACCTTATAGGAGGCATTGTGGAAAATGGTGCCGAAATGTATGTTGTCTATTGTTTCGTCCTCGGTATCGTCGAGTTCGTTAAGTCCAAGAACATACTTGAAATAGAATTGAAGTTGGCACCTCATGTATTTGTTGATGAGGGTGGGGGTGAGCAACGGTCGTTTACTGTTTCGGTTCGCAGACTTGTCGTAGCGCCTCATGAGGCCTCGCATTACGTCTTCGGTCTTCTCCACTGTCTGTGGCTTGCATGTGGTTGTAGCCATGTCGGAAACTATGGAGAGCTTGTTTATCTTGTGGTTGCTCTCAAGCATTATCTGTAGCATGAATCGGCTCATCTCGCCCGTTACCAAACCATTGGAGCTGTTGTTGTAAACAACCGTTATGTCGGTGGCACGTTGTAGAAGTCTATAGAAATAGTAGGCATAGATTGCCACCTTGTTGTCGATGGTGGTAAGTCCGTGTGCCTTGCGGATGCTATAGGGAATAAACGAGGTGTCGTTGACTCCCTTTGGCATGTTGCCCTCGTTGCAGGAAAGGATAAGAAGATGGTCGAAGTCGATGTTGCGTGTTTCAAGCACTCCCATGAACTGTACGCCTACGGCAGGCTCGCCATGGAAAGGAATGCTTGTGGTCTGAAGTATTTGGCGCAGCAACCGCTGTATGGTTATTACATCAACCACAAGGTCGCTTGATGAGACAAGGTCGTAGAGGCGGTTGATGATGGTATATACCTTGAAGAGCGACTCCTTGAAGAACTGGTCGTCGATGTCTTTGGCATTGGAAGCCACATGCTTGAGGAGTTGCATTATCCAGCGGAGCAGTTTGCCAGACATGGTGGGTTCGATAGTGTCGAGCTGTCCAAAGAGTATGGCGAGACCTTTGTCCAAAGAGAGTGTCGCCTCGTCGGGGAAGAACAGTTTTGCGGTTACGTTTATCTTCTCGTAGAGCGACGAGTGGAGATCTGAAACGTAGCGCATGTAGGGATGTCTAAGAACGGCATTGACAAAACGGAGCCTATAGCGCTTGCGTGACTCCATATATCCCTCACAACGCAGTGAGATGAGCGAGGAGAGGAACGAGCAGAAAGGCGACTGGGCAAGTGGATATCCAGTGGTGATGTTTATCTTGCCCACCTCTGTTGGAATGTTGTGGACAAGAGCCTGCAACAGTCCCTCGTTGCACATCACTATTGCCGTTCGGCGACCGTCGGCAATGCGCTTGCCCTCCTTGAGCCACTGTGAGGAGTAGGCTGCCTGAATGTTCTCGGTGGAGGCAGCTACATAGGAGATGGACTTCGGCTTGCTGAAATTATTGTAAACGGCCTCGTCGTTGATGTTTAGCTCGTTGGGGAAATCAGCAAGATATGAGGATATATAGTGTCCTGCCTCGTTTGTCGTTCGACTTGACTTGCCAGGCATGTAGTAGTGGTCGAAATCCCAGTAGAAGAATCCCTTTCCGGCATCCTTAAGCCGCTTGAACAGCTTTTGTTCTACACGCTGAAGGAGGTTGAAGCCCACGAATATATAGCGGTCGAAGTCGTAGGATATGCTGTCGTCGTTTGCCACTTTTCTGTACAGTGCGCCCTCGTAGGCAAGTCCCTGGTTATAAAGCCTGTTGTTGAAGTCGGTATAGATGTCGTTGAATCGGCTCCATAGCTCAATGAAGCGACGCTTCAGTTCCGATGATTTGTTTTCGCTGAAATTGCTGAAGAAACGTTTCAGCATGTTCAGTTGATCCTCAGAGAGATAGGAAATGTCGTCGAGTTCGTGTATGTCGCCGACATTCTTGAAAATCTGTGACGCGTCAGCCATGTTCTTGTCAATGTCGTCGAAGTCGGCAAGCATTATCTGTCCCCAAGAATAGAAATGGTCGAGAGACTCTTTGGTGCCTGTGACGCTGACAAAACTCTTGTGGAGGTCGCAGATGAGTTTTATTGGGTCGGCAGTGGTAAGTCGTGAATGGCTTCTGAATAGCTCGCTGATGGTGAGATATGTGGGACTCCACATTGTGCCTTCAACCTGACGAGCAAGATACTCGTTGAAAAACAGTCGTGCCCTCTTGTTTGGGAAGATTACCGCAGTGTGTGCAAGGTCGCTTCCGTATTTGCTGATGATGTCCTCAGCAACGTATTCCAAAAATGTTCTCATGCTTCTACTTTCTCAATGTTGTTCTGATATACATACCATAAATAGCCTGTCACATCGGCGTGCCCCATGGTGCGGAGCTGCTGGATGTATTCCCGCACCTGGTCGTGATATTCGGCATGCGAGTTGCCAAACTTGAAGTCGATGACTATAGTCCTGTTGCCGTTTGTAATGACCCTGTCGGGACGTCGTTCCGTTAGTTCGCCTGTGGTGTGGTCAAAGTGGAGTAGGGTACACTCGTTATAGAGTTTCCAGCCGGACGTGAACCATTGGCATACCCTGCTGTCGGCAAGCCGCTTGTGCAGCATGCTGAGAATGCGTTCCTTCGATATTTCCGTTCTGTCGATGAGTCCTTCCATCTCCATCTCGTTAACTACAATGTCGATGTCGGCTATTGTCCTGATGCGTGAGAGGACATTGTGGAGAAGACTTCCTGTCTTGATATAGCCTAACGACTCGTTGTCGTCGCCCTCGATGAACTCGCGGCTCATGTTGCTTTGCCTGAACACCACGTCGCTCTCGTGTTGCATTGTGGTGACAGGGACTGGTTGTGATCCTCTGAGTAGAACGTTCTCCGTTGTCTTGTCCTTGGGCTTTGCCATATCGAGAGCGCCGAAGGTGAAACGTATGGTGGCGTCGTTGTTCTCCATTCCCTCGATAGTTGAACTTTCAAGTTGCTCCGCCACCAAGGGGAGGCACTGTTCTATGAGTGCCGAGCGTGAGCCCGACGCGCCGCGTTTTCCGATGACAAAGAGGTTGCGGCTGGCACGGGTGAAGGCAACATAGAGAAGGTTAAGGTTGTCAACGGTGTTTTGGAAGCTCTCGTGGAGATAGTCTTTCTCGAAAATGGTGTCCATAAGTGATTTCCTGTTGTAGTCGACGGGCAGGAGTGGCAACTGGTTGTAGGGCTCCACGTCAGGGCTGCACCAAATCATGTTACCAATGCTCTTCTCAAGTTTCCAGTCGCAGAAAGGCACTATCACGTTGTTGAACTCCAGTCCCTTGCTCTTGTGTATTGACAGAATTCGTATTCCGTCAACCTTGTCGCCACATATTGTCTTTTGGCAAATAGAAGTCTCCCACTCGCTGAGGAAGGAGTCGATGTCGCTTGTCACGCTGGTAGTGAAATCGGCAAGAAAATCGAGGAAAGTGCTGACGTATGCTGTCTGACCCTTAATGGCATTGACGTTGAAAATGAGGCATATTCTCTCCACAAGGTCGTAGAGAGGCATGAGCAGGAGCGACTCCTTCTCACTGGCATATTCGGAGGGAAGGAGTGACCAAATGTCCTTGCTTTGTAAGAAAATGCCATTCAGGTTGTTTTCCACTCCTAAACAAGTTGTTTGGTAGAGGTAAACAAGTGCATGGAGGGAGAGTGTGTCGGTGGGGTGGGTGAGCAGTCGCAATGCTTCCACTATGATTTTCACCGCAGGAGAGGAGTCGAGCCTGTATGCCTCGTCGGAAACGATGCATATCTCAGGGCAATTATCGGCAAAATAGTTTGCAATGACGGGGATGAGGTTGTTGGTGCGCACAAGTATCGCTATGTCTGACTGCGGCACGCCGGCATGGACAAGATTTCGCGCTGTCTCTGCGGTCTCGTCGAGTGCCGCCTCCTGATAGTCAGCTGATGGCAGTAAAGCCACGCTCACCATTCCTTTGCCCTTCCTTCCGTCAGGAATCTGCTGCGCCACGTCGGAATAGGCCTTTGCCAATTGCTGTGCCTCTTCTTCGTTGACTTGTTTCTGAACCTCATATTCCAGTCGGCTCGCATTGACGAAAAAAGTGTTGTTGAAGTCTATCACGTTGCCATTGGAACGATAGTTTACTCGAAGGGGTTTTATGCAGACCTGCTGCTGGCATCCTGGAAATTGCCTATCGATGTCGTTGAGCAGTCTCCAGTCGCCTGAACGCCAACGGTAGATGCTTTGTTTCACGTCGCCGACGATGAGGTTTTCGCTGTTTGCATGGCTCATACACTCCTGCAGCAGCACGTTGAAGTTTTTCCACTGTACGACACTTGTGTCTTGAAACTCGTCAATCATTATGTATTCCAGATAGGATCCTATTTTCTCGAAAATGAAAGGAGAGTCGTTGTCGCTTATCAAGGATTGTAGAAGATGCTGTGTGTCGCTAAGGAGAAAACGTCCCGCTTCCTCGTTAAGACTTCGCACCTTTGTCTCAATGGCATCGAGAAGGCGCAGCTGGTAGAGGTGTCGTAGCGAGAGTTGTGACGACTGGTAGTCTTTCCACAAGTTGGGCATGTTTTCAACTGCGTATTTCAGTAGCGGATTGAGTTCCCCTTCCACTATATCCCTTATTGCCGAAGCGCGTTTGTCGCTCTTTTTCACCCAGCTGTTCAGATTGTCAACAGCATCAATGGAACGCTTGCCGATGGCTGATGGCGGAATGGGACCATCCTTTATTTTTATGAATATCGACACAAGTCCTTTTGCCCCATAAGGGAAATCGTCTATGGAGAGTTGAGCCGCCTCTATGGTGTCAAAGAAAGTCCTTGAAACCTCTATAGCCGCATTTTGAGCTTTGTCTCGCTTCTCCTTCAGGCTTTTTACATAATCGGCGAAGAAGTCGGGCTTAGACATAGCGGCGGCAAGGGTCGTATGGTGGTCCTTGTAGTAGTCCTTAAATATGGTGGCTCCAAAACTCTTTATCTGTCCTATTACATTCCAAGTTTTGTCCTCCTGCATGTTGTCGTAGATATAATCCATTATCCAGCGCATAACATCGTCGTCGCTCTTGAGGTCGTCAATCATCCTATCTACAGCCAGTTCTTCAACCTGACGGTCGTTGAGTTCAATGCGGAGATTTGCCGTGAGGTCTAACTCACGGGCAAGGTTTCTCAGCACACTCTGGAAGAAGGAGTCGATGGTCTCCACACGGAAGAAGCTGTAGTTGTGGAGAAGCAGATGCAACGCCACACCGATGCGCCCACGGAGAAAATCCTCACTGCATTGCAGGTCAGAGCATAGCTTTTCGATGTAGGACTTTGAGTCGTCATATCCTTTCCAGATGCCATACATCTGACTAACAATGCGCATCTTCATCTCCTCCGTTGCCTTGTTGGTGAAGGTAACGGCGAGAATGTTACGGAAGTTGTTGGGATTCTGCACCAACAGTTTTATATACTCAACAGCAAGCGTGAAGGTCTTTCCACTTCCCGCACTTGCCTTATACACTGTTAGGGGTTTAGCCATAATCGATATATTACAAATTCTGTTTTCT
Organism: uncultured Prevotella sp.; assembly: GCA_945637645.1. GTDB lineage: Bacteria > Bacteroidota > Bacteroidia > Bacteroidales > Bacteroidaceae > Prevotella. The sequence continues at coordinate 3,192 of CALZDK010000014.1, read as the reverse complement.
TGTTTACAATGCTGACTACCATTTCCTGAACAACTCGAAGCTGAACTTTGTGCCAAACCTCACAAATTCCGTGTTGAGGAAACTTCCGAAAAACGCGAGGGAGATATAGCGCGTGGTGAAGCCATAACCTATTTCAAAATAGGCTCGTGTTTTTTCCAGTTGCGCGAAACTGAAATATAGACGTTCTGCCTCCATGATGCGTCCTGCCAGTGGCAAATGCGATATGATGAGCATGGGGGAGTCGTAGGAAACATTCAACCTGAGATAGTAATTAGAGGCGTTGTACCAACGGCTGTGGAGCAGCTGGAACTCGCCGCTCCAGTCGTCGTCCCAACCTCCAGGAATATAATCCTCGTGGAAGTTGTTGTAGTCGATGAAATAGGTTGTTGACTTGTTGGTATAGAAACCACCTCCAAAACGGGCGTTGAAACGTTTCAGCGAACTGTAGCGTCTGAGGTATGACGCGTCAAGTTCCCATCGCTCATACTCCATGTTTGAGCCGAAGACTCCGTCAATGCATCGCTCGTAGTTGAGAGAGAAAAAAGGCCATGATCTGAAAGGCTGATACTTAAGTGTCAGTGACGTTGCGAAACCATCGTATGTTGTTGGCTGTCCGGTATCAATCATAGCTTCCTTATCTACCGCTGTCCTATGGTGGTATATGATAGACGGCATTACCTCAAACTGGTCTGTAACGGCAATGTTGCACGATAGCTCGTATTGGTTGTCGTTGAAGTAGTCGAGGTTTAACGTGGAGAAATCCACAGTGTCGCGGTGCTGTTCATTCAGCAGGTCAAGCACCGAGGAATTGTTTATACGGTTTCCGTTGGCAACCTTTAGCTCCAGCCAACCGTTTCGTTTGGGGTTGAAGTCGAAATGCAGTCGGTTGTCAAAATAGAACTGTTTGATTTTGAAATTGTAACCAGTACGGGAATTGAAATTAATCCTTCTCTTCTCGTTGAAATTGTATTGCGCACCAAGTGTGAACTTATAGGCGAGACCTCGGCTGTTGCTGTATGTGATATATTCAGGATTGATTATGGGCGAGAACTTGAAATAGCCTTTGTCGTTTTCGCCTCGTATGCTGCTCAGCATTTTGTCCTCAACAATGTCCCAGGCTATCTTGCCTATGTTGTTTTTCTTCTTGCTGACAGAAGCCAGTGTGTCTGGGGCAACAGAAGGAGTGAAAAACTTCAGGTAAATGTTTCTCTCGGTACTGTCGAGCGGAATGGGACGGATTTCGCTTAGAAGCTTCATGTCGGCACTTCTGTCCAAAGAGTCTGGAAGTGTATTCTCGCAACCAAGCAGTGCAGTGTATTTTGAACGGAGGTCGTTGCCAAGGAATTTGAACGTAGTGTTGATGACACATTTTCTTGGCAAGATGGCAAGTCTGTCGTCGGCTATCTCGTCAAAAAAAGTCTGTATGTCAAAGTTGAGCATGTCGTATTCGCCTTGTAATCGGGCATGTTGTATTCTTCCCGTCGGCGATTGGACAATGGCAAAGCCTCTTATCAGTTGTGTGTTGTTGTTGCGTGGCTTGAAAGTGATGAGATGGTTACCAGGGCTTACCTCGCTGATGGTATAGCGGTAATAGACACGGTTTGCCCTGTGGAAAGGCGATAGAATTTGGTCGTCGAACAATGCAATACCATAAATATTGGGAACGATATACTTACGCATTACAGACATCGTTGACGATCCGTGAGGTATGGTGCTGACATAAATCTGAGATTTCAGATCGTAATGTTTTATGTCCTTGAACTTCACTTTACCGTAGTTTTCGGTGATGTAGTCACGGTCGCCATGTGCCACATGGAAGAGTGTCGGCACGCACATCAAGGTGAAATTCCTGCGGTTGGTGTTTATGGCAAGTTTCAGATAGATGTTTGTGGTGGTGTCTTCTATCTCACAGGCATAGTTTCGCCTATAGCAGAACATTCTCTCAAGCACGAGGGAGTCGTTTCGTATGCCACCATAAAGAAAACTGGGCACACTGAAAAGTATGCCCAGTAAAATGTATCTCAGTATGATGGAATGTCTTTCCAAGTGAATGTCCTCTTTTCTTATTGTCTCTCATCCGAGGTATTTCATGAGTATCTTTGCGTTGCCACTGTCGCGGAGCTTGGCTATACTCTTCTCGCGTATCTGGCGTACACGCTCACGTGTAAGTCCGAGTCTGTCGCCTATTTCCTCGAGTCCTTTCTCTGGTCCACCGATTCCGAAACATTCGCGGATGATTGTTATCTCACGGTCCTTCAGCACCTTGTTGAGCACGTTTTCAAGTTCCTGTGCCATTGATTCGTGGTCAACATGGCGGTCAGTGCGGCTGTCGTCGCCACTTGCCATGACATCGAGCATACAGTTGTCCTCTCCATCTTGGAACGGAGCGTCGATGGAAACATGATGGCCATCAGCCATGAGGCTTTGTCCTATCTTCTCCTCGTCGAGGTTTGTGGCGTCGCTGAGTTCTGCTACTGAAGGATGACGCTGGTTTTCCTGCTCAAACTTGTTAATCTCGTGGTTTATCTTGTTGAGCGAACCCACCTGGTTGAGAGGCAGTCGTACGATGCGGCTTTGCTCTGCTATTGCCTGAAGGATGCTCTGGCGAATCCACCATACGGCATATGAAATGAACTTGAATCCTCTTGTTTCATCAAATTTCTGTGCGGCCTTGATAAGCCCGATGTTACCCTCATCAATCAAATCAGTAAGAGTAAGTCCCTGATGTTGGTATTGCTTTGCCACGGACACAACGAAACGTAGGTTTGCTGTAACAAGCTTGTCCTTTGCCCGTTCACCCTCAGGACCGCCTTTGCGGATTTTCTGAGCAAGCTCAATTTCCTCGTCAATGGAAATCAATGGTGCGCGACCAATCTCAACAAGGTACTTATCCAATGCCTCGCTCGAACGGTTCGTAATACTCTTCTGAATCTTTAATTGTCTCATGCTAAAACTATATTTTATTCTAACTATCTGATATTCAAACGTCTGCGTCTTACTTGCGTAAATCGACTGCAAAGTTAATAAAAATAGACGAAATCTACACGTTTTTTTGTATATTTATTCTTAAAAAACCATAAAAGACAAAATCTACAGAAAATAAAAAAACACAGAAGAAAACTTCTGTGCTTCATTTGTGTGGGTGCTGATGGATTCGAACCACCGAAGTCGAAAGACAGCAGATTTACAGTC